>VBOF01000324.1 GCA_005877855.1 Nitrospirota bacterium
GCCGGGCTACCTGAGCAAGCTGCGCCGCTTGTGCACCCGCTACCGGGTGTTGCTGATCGCCGACGAGGTGGCGACCGGCTTCGGGCGCACGGGCCGGATGTTCGCCTGCGAGCACGAGAGCGTGAAGCCGGACCTCATGGCGGTCAGCAAGGGGTTGACCGGCGGCTATCTGCCGCTGGCCGCCACGTTGACCACCGAGCGCATTTACCGGGCGTTCCTCGGTCGGTACGAGGAGTTCAAGACCTTCTTCCACGGACACAGTTATACGGGCAACCCGCTGGGCTGCGCCGTGGCACTCGCGAACCTGGACATCTTTGCGCAGGAGCGCACGTTGCAACAACTCCAGTCGAAGATCGCGGCGCTGCGTCGCCTGCTGCGCCCGCTCGGCGAACATCCGCACGTTGGCGACATCCGCCAATTCGGCTTTCTCGTCGGGATCGAGCTGGTGCGGGACCGGGCGACGAAGCAGCCTTACCTGCTTATCGAACGGATCGGCATGGGCGTAGCGGCGGAGGCCAGGCGGCTTGGCCTGATCATTCGTCCGCTTGGGAACGTGATCGTCCTGATGCCACCGCTGAGCACGACGATGAAGGAGTTGCGCCAGATGGTGGACATTATCAAGAACGCCATTCGGGTGGTGACGGAGAAAGGTGTCATTGCGAGCGCAGCGAAGCAATCTCGTGGTCGTGGTGTGAACTAGGCATAGATTGCTTCGTCGCATCGCTCCTCGCAATGACAATATTGCTCCGGGCGGTTACTTCAGCAAGTAGTCCTGGATGAACAGCACCGACGCGTAGAAGAGGTAGTCCACGTTCTTCTTCTTCGAGAAGCCATGCCCCTCGTCCTTGGCCAGCAAGTACCAGACCGGCGTGCCGTTCTTCCGGACGGTCGAGACCATCTGCTCGGCCTCGCTCACCGGCACGCGCGGGTCGTTTCGGCCCTGGACGACGAAGAGCGGCTTCTTCAGCTTGTCCGCGTTGCGCACCGGCGCGATCCGCTCCAGGAACGAGCGGGTCTCCCGGTCGCGCTCATCGCCGTACTCCGCGCGGCGCAGGTCGCGGCGGTAGCTTTCCGTGCCTTCTAGAAATGTCACGAGATTGGAGATGCCGACGATGTCCAGCAGGCAGCGGACCCGGTCGTTGTAGAGGGTGCCCGCCACCAGGGTCACGTGCCCGCCGTAGCTCGTGCCCCACACCATCACGCGCTCGGCGTCCAAGTCCGGCCGGGTCCTGATCCAGTCCAGCAGCGCGCCGACGTCCTTGTAGGCGTCTTCCCGGAGCCGGCCGTTGTCCAGCTTCAGGAAGGTCTTGCCGTACCCGATCGACCCGCGGATGTTCGGGTACAGCAGGGCGACCCCCAGCTCGTTCAGCCAGTAGTTGTGCCGGGCCAGGAAATGCGGGCGGGCCTGGCTTTCCGGGCCGCCGTGGATGTTCACGGCGACGGGGCGCTTGCCGGAGAAGCGCGCCGGTGGGCGGTACAGGAATCCGGAAAGCGTGCGCCCGTCGAAACTCTTCCAGCGAACCAGTTCCGGTTCAGGCAGGTTCGCGGTGTTCAGGCCGCCTGTCTCGCTGTACGTCCAGCGGTCGACGGTGCCCATGATGATGTTGTACGAGTACACGTCGGCCGGGGTGCGCACGGATTCGATGGTCAGGCCGAGGTCGGTGCTGTTGGCGTGCCACTGGAGTCCGCCGATGACGCCGAGGGGGAACTTCTGGACCGGACGTTCCTGCCCGGTCGCCGTCTCGAGCACATGCAACACGCTCACGCCGTCGTCGTTCGTGACGAAGGCCAGCCACTTCCCGTCCCGCGACAGATCGAAGTCCTCAACGCCCCAGGCGAGATTCCCCGTAAGATAGGCGTGCTGCTTCGTTGCGAGGTCCAGGTACGCGAGCCGGTGAAACTCCGCATCGCGGTCCGTTGTGACGTACAGCCCCTTCCCGTTCCGTGAGAACCGTCCGCCGCCGTAGGACACCGGCTCGGCGCCGCCTTTGGGTGTGAGCAGGGTGCGATGCCCGGTCGCCGCGTCGAACACCCACAGGTGGCTTTCGTTGGCAGAGATGAACTCCAGGACGAGCAGGGCGCGGTCGTTCGGCGACCAGTCCACGGCCCGCCACCCGCTGCCCTCCACCTGGGCCAGGAGCCGGTCGGTGGAGGGGTCGGCCGGATTGATGACGTAGAGGTCCGTGTCCTTCCCGTTCCGCCGGGTGGAACTATAGGCTAGCCGATCGCTGGAATTGGAAAAGACGGCGGCACTGTTCCGGGACTTGCCGTCGGTCAAGAGGGTCACGTCGCCGGTCTCCAGGTCATAGCGGTAGAACTGATAGAACTCGTCCCCGCCGGTGTCCTTGCTGAAGATGAACCACCGCGCGTCCTTCGGCGGGTACGCGGCGCCCCGGACCGGATCGGCAAAAAAGGTCAGTTGCGTGCGGGCCCCGCCTGGCAACCGGACCTGGTGCACCTGCACGGTCTCGGCGAAGCGCGTGCGGATGAGCATTTCGCGCATGGTGGGGTGCCAGCTCAGGAACGCTGCCCGACGAAACTCCGTATAGCGGCTCACCGCATCGGCGAGTGAGGCTGGCACTCTGGGAATGCCTTCGACGACTAGGTTGTCGCCGGGCAGTATTTCTGCTTCTTGGGCACGGACTGAGGTGACGAAAGAGAGGAGGAGAACAACAATGCAGGGAATGCGTCTCACGGCACGCCTGCTTATTTCTTG
>VBOF01000325.1 GCA_005877855.1 Nitrospirota bacterium
CAAGGCGCCTACAGGCGAGTCTGCGGGGCTGCAACGCCGAAAGGCGCCGCTCAGCGGGGCTGCTCGGCGACAGGACCCGCTCAGGATTTCCCCCTCACCCTGCCCTCTCCCTCCAGGGGCGAGGGAAATACTTCGACTTAGAATCTTTTTAATTGCCTGGCCTTCTGACGGAGCGCTTTCGGCAGCTTTCTGGGATTGCCTTTCTTCTTCGGATCGCGGCGCACCGGCTCGTCGTCTTCGGCCTCCTGCTTCCGCGCCGCCGGACGCGCTCCCGATACCTGCAACCGCGTCTCGAACTCACCCGACGTTAGCACTGTGCTGCCGTGGGCCCGGGCGAAGTTGCCGATCTCATGATCCGACGACACGACCGCGCAGTCCGAACCGTACCTTTCTGCCAGCCGCTTGATAACCGTATCGGCCGTTTCCCCCTGCCGGGAATAGACAACCTCGAGACCCTCGCGCCATTCGGCCCGCTCGACCGGATGCCCGGACCGCCAGCCGTCAAAGACGACCGTCACCGGATGGCCCTTGCGCTGGCGATAGCCCGCCAGGTCCCGGATCAATGCCTCCCGCTTGGCTTCCACATCGCCCCGCAAGCCCCCTCGCACCCCAAGCAGGTTGTAGCCGTCGATGATGAGATGGATCGGCATGGCCAACAAGCCTATAGCGACACCTCCGAGCTGTCAATGTGTCAAAAATCTTGACAATTCGGCGCCATTCTTTATACCCTTACGGCCAGGTCCGTAACCCGAGCTGGCAAGGATTGGCAGGTAAGCGTATGGAATACGACCAAAAACTCATGGTCGGTTCTCCCAAGCATTGCCGGAAGTGTCTCCCGCTGGTCGCGCTGCTCGCGCTCTGTCTACCAACCCCATCTTCCGAGGCAACCTTTAGGGCTCCTGATACGCCTCGTGTCGAATATGCACAATCCGGACACGCTCACTTGGTCGCTGCCAAGTCCAAACCGCGCTCCGCCAAGGTGATCACGGTCAAAAACCTGCGGGTCTCCCAGACGTCGAACCAGCGCCGCCTCGTGGTCGATCTGGCAAGGCCGTTTACGTATACCCAGCACTGGTTGGCCGATCCCGACCGGCTGGTGATCAAGCTGAAGAACGCCGTCCTCAGCCGGACCGCCAAAGCCAAGATAGACGATGACAGCTTCCCCGTTGAGGTCGAAGTGACCCAGGTCTCGCAGCGCAGTGTGCGGGTGGTGCTCGACTTGGAGGGGATCACCAGCGTGAAGCTGAGAAAGCTCACCCGGCCCTACCGCTTGGTCCTGGACTACGTCGCACAGAACGGCACGTCGGCGTCTACGTCGCAGCCCATGGTCGTGCTTCCGCCCGTCAGCCGTCAGATCACCGAGGCCGAGCGGCTGGCCCGTCTCGATATCCAGACGATCGTGCTCGACCCCGGGCACGGCGGCAAGGACCCCGGCGCGCGCGGGCCGGGGGGACTGACCGAGAAGGAAGTCGTCCTGGACGTCGCCCGGCGCCTGCGTGACCTGCTTCAAGACCGGCTCGGCAAGAAAGTCCTGATGACCCGCGACAAGGACGCGTTCGTGGAATTGGACGACCGCGCCAAGTTCGCCAACGGGCACAAGGCCGACCTCTTCGTCTCCATCCATATCAACTCGCACCCGAGGCGCGCCACGCGCGGGATCGAGATGTACCACTTCGGCATCGCGTCGGACCGGCGCGCGATGGAAGTGGCCGCGCGTGAAAACGGCGACACCATGGACCATGCGCGGGACTTCGTGGACATGATCAAGGCAGACCTCGCGCTGTCCAAACGCATCGAGGAATCGCAGAATCTGGCGTGGGAGACGAAGCTGGCTGTAGTGAATCACGTCGGCGCCCACTATTCCCTGGACGACCTCGGCGTAAAGACCGCCCCGTTCTTCGTCCTGCGCTACACGGCCATGCCCAGCGTCCTGGCCGAGATCGCCTTCATCAGCAACCCCATCGAGGAACGGCGCCTCCGGCAGCCCGACTTCCGCCAGAAAGTCGCTGAAGGGCTCTTCGAAGGAATCCGCAACTACCTCAACTCGGTGCAGGTCGCCGTCGCCCGCTAACGGCGCCCGCTCGCCGTGCCTACATTTAAACTTGTCCTCGAGTACGACGGGACCAACTACCATGGTTGGCAGATCCAGCCGAACCTGCCGACCATTCAGGCGACGATCGAAGCCGCCATCTGTACGGTCGCGCAGCACGACGTGGACGTGATCGGCGCCGGACGCACCGACGCCGGCGTGCATGCGCTGGGCCAGGTGGCGCACTTCGCCACCACCGCCCGGCTGACGGCCGAGGAATGGCAGCGTGCGCTGAACGGCCTCCTGCCGCCGGACATCGCCGTGCTAGCCGTCGAGCCGGCGCCGGACTCGTTCCACGCGCGGTTTTCGGCGAAGTCCAAGCTCTATCGGTACCTGATCCTCACCCGCGTGCACCGCTCGGCGCTCAGCCGATCCAAGGTCCTACACTACCCCTACCCCCCGGACCTCGCCGCCATGCAGGACGCCGCCCGCCCGCTGGTCGGGACACACGATTTTTCGTCCTTCCAGGGCTCGCCGACTGACGCAGAGAACCCCGTCTGCACGATCACCCACTTGACGATCGAGCGGTTCGGGGACGAAATCCGGTTCGAGGTCGAATCGAACCGCTTCCTCAAGCAGATGGTGCGGGCGATCGTGGGGACGTTGCTGGAAGTGGGGAGAGGGAAGCTGAAGGCAGGTGAAGTGGCGGAGATTCTCGCAGCCAAGGACCGCACCAAAGGCGGCCCTACCGCCCCCGCCCACGGATTGTACCTGGTGCGCGTGGATTAC
>VBOF01000326.1 GCA_005877855.1 Nitrospirota bacterium
CTCGACCTGCTCGTGCCCCCGCCCCCGCCGAGGACGCCGCCCGGCATCTTCGACCAGGCGAGCTTCGAGACCCACCAGCCGCCGCCGGGCGAGGGCCACGAGGCGACGCGCTCGAAGTTCCGCCTCCTCCTGCGCGAGGGCAAGCTGGACAGCCGGTCTGTTGAGATCGAAGTCAAGGACAAGGTCGCGGTCCCGATCGGCGTCATCTCCAACGTCGGCGGCATGGAGCAGATTCAGGACCAGCTCCAGGAGATGCTGGGCAGCATGTTCCCCGGCAAGAAGAAGCGCCGCACGGTGAAGGTCCCGGAAGCGCTCGAACTGCTGATCCAGGAGGAGGCCCAGAAGCTGATCGACATGGAGGCCGTCGTCAAGGAGGCCGTCGCGAAGACGGAACAGCACGGCATCATCTTCCTGGACGAGATCGACAAGATCGCCGGGCGCGAGCGGACGATCGGGCCGGACGTCTCCCGCGAGGGCGTCCAGCGCGACCTGCTGCCCATCGTCGAAGGAAGCACGGTGAACACGAAGTACGGACCGGTGAAGACGGACCACGTCCTGTTCATCGCCGCCGGCGCGTTCCACGTGGCCAAGCCCTCGGACCTCATCCCGGAACTGCAGGGCCGCTTCCCGATCCGGGTGGAGCTGGAGCCCTTGACCAAGGACGACTTCATCCGCATCTTGACGGAGCCCCAGAACGCCCTGATCAAGCAGTACATGGCCCTGCTCGAGACGGAAGGCGTCACGCTGGACTTCACCCGCGAAGGCATCGAGGCGATCGCGGCAACCGCCGTGCAGGTCAACGAGCGCTCGGAGAACATCGGCGCCCGCCGGCTCTTCACGATCATGGAGCGGTTGCTGGAGGACATCTCCTTCACGGCGCCGGAGCTGACCGAGCGGAAGCTGACGATCGACGCCAAGGTCGTGCGTGACCGCCTGAAGGACATCGTGAAGGACGACGATCTGAGCCGCTACATCCTATAGGCGAGGACTCTCTCGGAAGTTGTCATTGCGAGGAGCATGTGCGACGAAGCAATCCAGAATTCAGTGGACAAGAGATTGCTTCGCTTCGCTCGCAATGACACTGCTAAGGCTTGTCACTCTCGCTAGAGGAATCGCATGGACGAGCTGATCAGGAAGGCGAACGTCCTGGTGGAGGCCCTGCCGTACATCCGGGCCTTCGCCGGCAAGACCGTCGTGCTGAAGTACGGCGGCAAGGCCATGACCGACCCGACGCTGAAAGAAGGGTTCGCCACCGACGTCGTGCTGATGAAGTACGTCGGGCTCAACCCGGTCGTCGTGCACGGCGGCGGGCCGCAGATCGACCAGATGCTCAAGCGGCTTGCGATCGAGCCGAAGTTCCGTCAGGGCGTGCGCGTGACCGACGAAGCCACGATGGAAATCGTCGAGATGGTCCTGGGGGGCACCATCAACAAGGAGATCGCGTCGTTGATCAGCCGCCACGGGGCCAAGGCCGTCGGGTTGAGCGGCAAGGACGGCGGGCTCATCGAAGCTAAACCCTTCACGAAAGCCGAATGGGCCAAGAAGCTTGGGGCAGACCTCAGCACCTGGGGCGGGGACGAGGACTACGGACTCGTCGGCGACGTCCAGGCCGTAGACACTTCCATCTTGAAGAACCTCCAAGCCACCAATGCCGTCCCAGTCATCGCCCCGATGGGCGTCGGCAAAGACGGGCGCACGTACAACATCAACGCCGACCTGGTCGCCGGCGCCGTGGCCGCGGCGCTTGGCGCGGAGAAGCTCGTCGTCCTCACTGATGTCCGTGGCATCAAGGAGGAGGACGGCAAGCTCGTCTCGACCCTGGCGCGCAAGGACGTGGCCCGCATGGTGAAGAAGGGCACGATCAGCGAAGGCATGCTCCCCAAGGTGCAGGCGTGCCTGACGGCGCTCGAAGGCGGCGTAAAGAAGGCGCACGTGATCGACGGCCGCATGCCGCACGCGATCCTCCTGGAGATCTTCACGGACAAAGGCATCGGAACGGAGATCGTCGCGTAGGAGTCCGGCTATGGCGACGGACACGCTGGACCAGAGTGTCCTGGAAGACCAGATCGCGGGCCAGGTCCGGCGCTACACCGTCCGCTTGGCCGTCTGCTTCATCGTCGGCGTCAACGCGCTGTTCCTGCTGGTCCTCTGGGGCAGCGGCGTGGACCTGGACCAGATCTTCGCCGAGCGTGACTTCTTCGATCCGACTCGCGACATCTGCCTCCGCATGGCGTGGTACAAGCCCGTCGGCGAGCAGGACCCGGTGCGGCTCTGCAAGGAGTGGATCAACCTCGGCGATCCCGCCGGCCGCGTCCACAAGTTCAACAAGGACCTCCAAGTCGTCAAGGGCACCGACGGCAAGGTGTACGCGAAGGAAGGCGCCGGCGACGGCCGCCTGATCGCGGTTGTGATCATCGTCGTCCTGCTCATCGCCGGCGGGATGGGGCTGCAGCGTCACCTCATCGCCCGCTATCGGGCCCGGCTCGCCGCGGCAGCCGACAAGCACGCGTGAAAGGTTTGATCCTGGCCCACGGCGGCGCCGGCGCGCGCGTCGTGACGCCGGCCCAACTCGCCTGCCTGGCCGACGCGCTCAGCCGTGGCTACACCGTATTGCAGCGTGGAGGGCAGGCACTGGACGCGGTGGAAGCCACGACGCGCCTCCTGGAGGCGTCCGGCCTCTTCAACGCCGGGGCCGGTGCGCACCTCCAACTGGACGGCGTCCGGCGGATGGACGCCGCCCTCATGGAAGGGCGCACGCTGAAGGCCGGCGCGGTGGCGGGCATCGAGGCGGTGCGGCATCCGATCAGCGCGGCCCGGCTCGTCCTGGAGAAGACCGCACACGTCCTCCTGATCGGTCCCCACGCGAC
>VBOF01000327.1 GCA_005877855.1 Nitrospirota bacterium
TTCCGCATCAGAGGGCAAAAGGCCACGCTGGTCGGTAGCATGCAGGATCAATCCCCATGGGACCATCTTGACTATGCCGGGAAACACTTAAAACCTGTGCAAGGCACAATTGATATCGATGTAAACGAAATCACCAATGCCGGGCAGATCATCGCTGAGTTTACCGAAGGGTCTGACCGGTACCGGATTGTGTTCGACCGCTTTGCGGCGTCAAGGCCCTATCAAGACGGTGGCATCGCGACTCGCGTTTATGAGCACGGAGATTCGGGCAACGGGGATCCGCTATACCCTAAGACCTGGCTATACCTTTCTGGATGGGGTAAGGCGGATGTCTATAAAAACGGACAAATCCTTTACAAAGACTACGACGCCCACTTCATGGTGATGGAACGATCGCGCGACCCGAATACGCATGAGGTACGCTATCCTGTGAAGCGCACACTTCCTGGAGGAGAGACTGATCCTGCAGGAATGGAGATCGACCTCTGGGTTCGTTCTAAGGAGACCAACAACAAGAACTTCCCACCCTTCGACACCTTCGTTCACCTGTATTGGGAGGAAGTGACCTGGCGGTAGTCATCAGCAAAGGAACTAAACCAGTGAAGCTTCCAGTGCGATTAGCGGTGTGGTTGATCCTAACAGTTTCAGCTGTGCTGGCCGTATCGGCCGTGGCTGAGGACTCTATCCGTCTGTGGAACTTTGATGGGGATCCCCCAGGTGCTCTACCAAAGACCTTTGTGGTTGGAACGCTGGTTGACGGTCGGCCTGCAGGCGAATGGAAGGTTCTTAAAACAGATCGGGCAAAAAGCCCGCCGCAGGTCTTGGCGCAGCTCATGGGAAAAGGCTTCGAACATGCCTACAAGGTAGTCCTAATCGATGGAACCACATCCTCCGATCTGGATCTTCAAGTCGCCTTTCTGCCGATTGAGGGAAAAGCTGATATGGGGGGAGGCCTCATTTGGCGAGCAGCCGATGACCGGAATTATTATCTGACAAGGGCTAACCCACTGGAACAGAACATTCGGATCTATCGCGTCGTCAAAGGGATTCGACACTTGATACAAAACTTCGACCAGACGATTCATCTAAATCAGTGGCACACGCTGCACGTGGTCAATCGTGGATGTAAAATCCAAGTGCTTTACGATGAGAAGCCGGTCTTTGACCTTTGCGATCAGGCGTTCACGACAGGCCGTATTGGACTCTGGACGAAGTCAGATGCCGTGACCTACTTCGACGACCTCAAGCTACAGATTTTGAAATGATACGATTTTGGTGGTCCCAACGGGATTTGAACCCGTGTTTATGCCTTGAGAGGGCACCGTCCTAGGCCAGGCTAGACGATGGGACCCCTGGTCGTGATGGAATTAAACCAAGCGGCCGAAAACAGCGGCACCTTAACGGAAACATTGCCGGCTTGTCAACACGCAACTACCTTGCGCGGGTAAGCTGCCACCTGTTATAACTTGAACCATCACCGGTTATTCTCAGTCGCGTAGGAGACTGAACACAACGTGGGCGGAACCAATCCGTATATTGAAAAAGCGGAAGTCGAACTCCCGAAGAAGGCGTACAAGATCACCTTTCGGAGACCGGACGGTCCGCCAATCATCTTCGAGGTCGATCCCTCCAAGCTCCCCTACGGCCCGACCGGCCTGCCCGGAAGCATCTTAGATATCGCCTTAAACGGAGGCGCAAGCATTGATCTCGAGCATGCGTGCGGGGGAGTCTGTGCCTGCTCCACCTGCCACGTGAAAGTGGTCAAGGGGCTAGAGACCTGCAACGAAGCCACGGACGACGAGCTCGATCAGCTTGATGAAGCGCCGGATATTGGATTAAATTCCCGCCTCGGCTGCCAGTGCGTGCCGAACGGCAGCACAGACATCGAGATCGAGATTCCGGCCTGGAACAAGAACCTCGTCAAGGAAGGACATTAGTGGGTACGGGAGGGGCGCCCTTGGCGGGGCCCCCTCCCGCTCTAATCGTAGGTCTCGAATTTCGCTTCCTTCCGCCCAAATCCCAGTTCCGTTAAGTACGTCTTGAGCGGCCTCACGAACGCTTTCGTCCCACAGACCATCGGCAAAAAGTCCTTCCGCCCCTGCCACAGCGACGCGAGGATTTCGCTTTCGGGCCGATGTTCCTCTCCCACCGGTCCGCTCCCATCCAAGACGGTCGGAAGATACCGGAAGGCTTTGTGGCGCGCCGCCATCTCTTGAAGCTCGTCGTGATAGATCCGATCCGTCTGCGTGGGTGAGCCGTAGACCAGGGTCACTCGACGCGCCAGAGGACCCTCGAACAAATCCCTGAGAATGCACCGAATCGGAACGACGCCGGTGAACCGCGCCACCAAGACGAGGTCTAAGGTCAAGGGGTGGGGAACTGTAAAATTCCCGTACGGCCCCGCCAAGAGCAGTTCGTCGCCCTCCTTGACGGACAAGAGGTACCCGCTTCCCAGCCCATTGGGGACACGGTCGAACGCCAGCACCAACTGTCCGGAAGAGGATTCCGGCTCGGCCATCGAGTAGGCCCGCGTCAAGGGCTGGCGCTCGCCCACCGGCAGCTTGAGGGAGACCCACTGGCCGGGCTTAAAAGAGATCTTCGACTCGAGTGGGATCAGCGTGAGCTCGTGGACCGTCGGGGACAGAATCCGGGCCCGCATCACCTTAGCCCGTTGTGTCGGTTCAGCCATGTGGAGAGAGACGCGGAGAGGAAGGAGTGGCTGGGG
>VBOF01000064.1 GCA_005877855.1 Nitrospirota bacterium
CGCGATCAACGACCTGACCGACGCCAAGACCCTCGCCTACCTGCTCAAGTACGATTCGATCCATGGCACGCTGGACGTCCCGGTCGAAGCCAAGGACGACTACCTGATCGTCGACAGTCGTCCCATCAAGATCCTGGCCGTGAAGGACCCGAAGGCCCTTCCCTGGCGTAACCTCGGCGTGGACTACGTCATCGAGTCCACCGGGCGCTTCACGAACCGGGACGACGCCGCCACGCATCTCGCCGCCGGCGCCAAGCGGGTCATCATCTCGGCGCCGTCCAAGGACGCGGACGCGACGCTGGTCCTCGGCGTCAACGAGAAGACCTACAATCCGAAGGCGCACCAAGTCGTCTCCAATGCCTCGTGTACGACGAACTGCCTCGCGCCGGTGGCCAAAGTCCTGCTGGACCGCTTCGGCATCAAGCACGGCCTCATGACCACGGTCCACTCCTACACGAACGACCAGCAACTCCTGGACCTGCCCCACACGGACCTGCGTCGGGCGCGGGCGGCGGCCGTCTCCATGGTCCCCACGACCACCGGCGCGGCCAGGGCCCTGCACCTTGTACTGCCTCAGCTCAAGGGCAAGCTCGACGGCATGGCCATCCGGGTGCCCACGCCGAACGTGTCCCTGATCGACCTGACGGTGGAACTGGAGAGCGACGCGACGCCCGCCGACGTCAATGCCGCCTTCCGGGCAGCCGCCCAGGGTCCCCTCCAAGGGATCCTGCAGTATTCCGAGGATCCAGTGGTGTCGGTGGACATGAACGGGAATCCTCACTCGTCCATCGTGGACGCCCCGCTGACCACGGGGCTCGACAAGCGCATGGTGAAGGTCATTGCCTGGTACGACAATGAGTGGGGCTACTCGTGTCGGGTCCGGGACCTGATTACCTACATCGCGTCACGCGACTGATCATCAGCCGCCCCGTATGCATCTGAACAAAATCAGCATCGAGGACCTGCCTCTCCGGGAAAAGCGCGTCATCATCCGCGCGGACTTCAACGTGCCGCTGGATGAGAGCGGCCATATCACGGACGATACCCGCATCCGAGGCACCCTCCCGACCATCAACTACGCGGTGGACGAAGGCGCGCGGGTGATCCTATGCTCCCACCTGGGGCGCCCCAACGGGAAAGTTGACCCGCGCCTGAGTCTGGCGCCGGTCGCGCGCCGCCTCCAGCGCCTGCTGGGCAAAGAAGTCCTCTTCGCGGAGGACTGCATCGGCGCGCAAGCCGAGATGCTGGTGAACAGGATGAAGGTGGGCGATGTGCTCCTGCTGGAGAACCTCCGGTTCCATCTCGGCGAGGAGCAGAACGACGACCAGTTCGCGAAGGCGCTGGCCTCGCTGGCCGACGTCTACGTCAACGACGCCTTCGGGGCCGCCCACCGCAACCACGCCTCCGTCGCGGGCATCACCAAATATCTCCCCACGGCCGGGGCTGGCTTTCTCATGCGCAAGGAGATCGAGTACCTGGAAGGCGCCGTGGCCAACCCCATGCGGCCCTTCGTGGCAATCCTGGGCGGCGCGAAGGTCTCCGGCAAGATCGGCGTCATCGAGAATTTGGGGAAAAAGGTGGACAAGGTCATCATCGGCGGCGGGATGGCGTTCACCTACCTGAAGGCCATGGGCCTCGAGGTCGGCAACTCGCTTGTGGAGGACGGCATGCTCAAGTTCGTCAAAGAGATCTATGAGCACGCGATCAGCCGCGGCGTGAAATTCTACCTACCCGTGGACTGTGTGGCCGCGACGACCCCCAACCCAGGCGCGGAGACCAAGATCGTGACGGCGCAGGAGATCCCCAAGGGCTGGTACGGCCTGGACATCGGTCCCGCCTCCGTGAAATTGTTCACCGAGGCGCTCGGCAACGCCAAAACCATTCTCTGGAACGGCCCGATGGGCGCGTTCGAGAACGACGCTTACTCGCGCGGCACGATGGCGGTCGCCCACGCAGTCGCCGACGCCTACGCCCTGACCATCGTCGGCGGGGCGGACACGGCGCTGGCGGTCCACCGGGCGGGCGTGTCCGAGAGCATGTCCTTCATCTCCACCGGCGGCGGCGCGGCGCTCGAATTGCTGGAAGGCAAGGCGCTGCCGGGCATCGCCGCCCTGCCCACCAAACCGACCTGATCCACCGTCCCAGCGAGTCCCATGACCCCACGCCCGCGACTGATCGTCGGAAACTGGAAGATGCACAAGACGATCCCGGAGGCCGTGGAACTCGTCAAGCACCTGGCTAATCGACTGAAGGAATCTCCGCCCACGAATGTCACCACCGTGCTGGCTCCACCGTTCACGGCGCTTCAGGCAGTGGCGGACCTCCTCAGACAGCCAGGGCTCTTCCACCAAACTCCTCCCGTCTTATTGGCCGCGCAGGACGTGCACTGGGAAGACGCCGGCGCGTACACCGGGGAAATCTCGCCGCCGATGCTCAAAGATCCGGGCTGTCGCTATGTGATCGTCGGCCATTCGGAACGGCGCCGCTCTTTCGGCGAGACCGACGCCATCGTGCGGAAGAAGGTGCTGGCCGCGCTGCGCCACGGGTTGAGGCCCATCGTCTGCATCGGCGAGACGTGGTCCCAGCGCGCCGGCAATCAGACTGAGTCGGTGCTGGCTGCTCAATTGACGGAGGCGCTGACAGGCGTCGACAAGGATCAGGGCCCGGAGGTCGTGATCGCCTACGAGCCGGTCTGGGCAATCGGGTCCGGCAAGCCCGCCACGCCCACGCAGGCCCGCGAGGCGCACCGGCATATTCGAGCGCGGCTCACGGCGCTGTGGGGGCACGAGGCAGGCGAGCGCGTGCCGATCCTCTACGGAGGGAGCGTGACTCCAGAGAACATCGGCGAGCTGCTCGCCATCCTTGAAGTGGATGGCGCGCTCGTCGGCGGGGCTTGTCTCGATCCCGCCCAGTTTGCTAGAATCCTTGCTATCGCAAGTTCCGCGAAGGCGTAGGAGCAGTCCATGTTCACCGCCCTGATCATCCTCCACGTGCTGGTCGCCTTCATCATGGTCGGCGTGATCCTCCTTCAATCCGGGAAGGGAGCGGAGATCGGCGCCGCCTTCGGCGGATCCAGCCAGCCCGTCTTCGGCGCACGTGGCGCCAACACGTTCCTGGGCAAGCTGACCGCCGTGACCGCGACGATCTTCATGCTCACCTCCCTGTCGCTGGCGATCATGTCCAAACAGCGGAACTACTCCTCGACCATCGGCTTGGATAAACCGCCTGCATCGGCTCCGGCAGGGCCTTCGCCGGCTTCGGATCTCCCAGCACCAGCTCAATCCTCCCCCTCACCGGCGCCCGCTGCCCCAGCCACAGCCGATCCTGCCAAGCCACCCGCCTCACCTGCCCCGGCCACACCATAACGACAGGGCAGTCCTCCCCTGATTGATCAGCCCTCGCCCCCACCACCGCTTGGCTCGATCCGGCTGAGCGCGACGCCCGCGGCCCGCCGTAAATTCGGATCAGACTCCTTCAACATCTCCCGTAACGCCGGGATGGCGTCGGCGGCCTTGGGACCAATCTCGCCCAGTGCCCTGATCCCGCTCCGCTTGATCTCGACATCGACATCCTGGAGAAGCTGAACGAGCGCCTGGATGACGTCCTTCGGCACCGTGGTCACTAGGGCAATCGTACCCATGGCCTTGGCGGCTGCCTCCCGCGTGTTTGCATTAGAATCCTTCAGCGCTTGCACCAGCGCCGGGAAGGACTTCTCGGCCGCCGCGCCAATCTTCCCGATCGTCCTGGCAGCTTCCTGCCGGACACCGGCATCACCATCCTTCAGCGCCTGCTCCAACGCTGGAATCGCGTCCTGCGCCGCCGGGCCAAGCCGTCCCATCGCCGAAGCCGCGCTGACCCGCACAGCCCCATCTTTATCAGCCAGCGCCTGGACCAGCGCTGCGATCACATCCGAGCCCGCCTGACCGATTCGTCCCAGCGCGTCAGCCGCCTTCTGTCGCACGCCAGGCTCGCGATCTTGCACTAGTTGAACCAGTGCCGGGGTGGCCTCCTTCGCCGGTGAGCCGATCATGCCGAGCGCGGCAGCCGCCGCCCCTCGCGCCTTGGCGTCAGGATCCTTGAGCATCAGCACAAGGTCCGGCACCGTCGATTTCGACGCCTCACCGATCATGCCTAGCGCGGTCGCCGCTTCTTGCCGCACGCCGGCGTCGGCATCTTTGAGCGCCTGTGCCAGCGCCGGCACCGCCTCCTTCGCCTTGGCGCCGACCTGGCCGATGGCGCGGGCGACCTTCTGCCGTGTCGCGGTGTCAGGATCCCTCAGCGCCTGCGTCAGCACTGGCACCGCCTCGCCAGCTTCCGGGCCGATCGCTCCGATCGCATCCGCCGCTTTCTGTCGGACTTCCTCTTTCTGATCTTTCAGCGCAGCCGCTAACGCCTGGAGCACGTCCTTCTCCACCGGGTGGAGCTCACCCAGAGCTTCTGCCGCTTTCCGTCGCACATCGACATTGTCGTGTTTGAGGTCTCCCGCAAGCGCCAGGATCACATCCCGGCCCACCTTGCCTTTCAGCCCCGGCCAGGTCGCAGCCGCCGCTTGCTGCGCCGCGGGATCGTTGCCATGGAGCGCCTCCACCACGATCAACACGACTTCTTTCTGCACCGGGATGATGACGCTGAGGGCTCGGAGGGCCGCCTGTCGCACGCCGGGATCGGCGTCCTTCAAGAGGCCCTGGAGCGCGGGGATTGCTGGAGGGCCGAGGGAGCGAAACGCAGGCACCGCCTTCTCTCTCACTTGAGGAGACAGGTTCCGCAGATCACTGACCCATTCTGTGAGCGAACGGCCCTTATAGCCGGGATCTTCCGCTCGGAGCTGTTCGGCACCCGCCCAGGCAAGTCCTGCCAGCACGCACGCGACTGCCCAGCACCGAATGCCTCTTCGCACCATGGCGCCTCCTCCCGTACGAAGGACTCGCTGGTTGCCTCATTGTAATGCGTTGTCGCGGGTTGCGCCACAGCCCGCGGGAGGATCGGCTGGCTGCGCTTACAAGGGTGAGAGCCAGGAAGCGTGCTTGGCGTCACGCCCTCTGACGATGTCGAAGAAGGCGTTCTGCAAGTCACGGGTGACGGGGCCCGGCTTGCCGGTACCGACGGTGCGATCGTCCACCTCGCGGATCGGCGTCAGCTCGGCGGCCGTGCCGGTCATGAACACCTCATCGGCGATGTAGAGCTCGTCGCGGGTGAACCGTTCTTCCACCACGGTCAGACCGCGCTCGCGGCCGACCTGCATGATCGAGTTGCGGGTGATCCCTTCGAGGATCGAGGTCAGCGGCGTGGTCTTCACGACGCCGTTGCGCACGAGGAAGATGTTCTCCCCCGTACCTTCGGAGACGTAGCCCTCGGGGTCCAGCAGGATCGCCTCGTCGTACCCGCTGGCCTTCACTTCGCGCTTGGCCATGATGGAGTTGACGTAGTACCCGGCGATCTTGGCCCGCGTCATGCTGACGTTGACGTGGTGCCGGGTGAAGGAGGACACCTTGGCCCGGATGCCGTTCTTCAAGCCTTCCTCGCCGAGGTAGGCGCCCCATGGCCAGGCCGCGATCGCCACCCGGATCGGGTTCTCGGGCACGTAGAGTCCCATGTCGCCGGCGCCCACGAAGACGATGGGCCGGATGTAGCATTCATCGAGCCGGTTCACGCGGACCGTCTCCCGGATCGCGTCGGCGATCTCCTTCTTCCCGTACGGAATCTGCAACAGGCCGATGTGGGCCGACGCGAACAGCCGGTCCACGTGCTCGTTGAGGCGGAAGATGGCCGAGCCCTGCTTGCCCTTGTAGCACCGGATGCCCTCGAAGGCGGCCAGCCCGTAGTGGAGGCTGTGCGTGAGGACATGGACCTGGGCGTCCTTCCAGGGCACAAACTTCCCGTCCAGCCAGATCTTCTCGGATTCCTTCAACACGAGCGCATGATAGCAGCGGGTCCGGACCTTGTCAAACGACTGAGCGCGACCCGACGCCTTGCATCACTCTGCCCATCAACGTACACTGCGAGCCACCCTCTCTGGCAGACGGAGGAGCCATGCAGCCGAAAAAGAAGCGGGCGCAGCGACGACCGGTGCGAAAGCCGTCGGTCCGGAAAAAACAGCAACCGGTCGCAACGAACTTGTCGAAGGGTGACGACCGCCGGCTGGCCGAACTCTCGGAAGCGCTGGACATCATGCTGCCGGAACTGACCGCCCGCATCGCCGCGGTCGAGCACCTCCTGGTCGAGAAGGAAATCTGCGATCGCGACGAGCTCATCGCGGCGCGGGAGTTCGTGGATGAACGGCCCCGAGGTGGCTTTGCGGCGGGGGAGCAGAATTGACTAAAGACGCCCGGCAGCTTTGAGGGTTTGGGCTCTTCGCATGGCTTTCCTTGATTCCGTCAATTGCCAACGGGTACGCGCACACGCGAGCTGTAAGACGGCTAATTGCTCTTGAGCATGGGCTCTCTCTTGCTTGTGCAGGCTTGCGCACTCGGCTCGAGTGAGGTCTGTCCAAGCTCCTCCCCTTCTTGCTCGCTTGATGCGGTGATCGAGGGATTCACGAAGCTGTTTGTTCCGCATGCTCATAAGAGATTTCAATGCCCGCTGACGGAACTGAAACTCGGCTTGTTCTGCTGCTCGGTCGTGCTGCGTCTTGCCAAACATAGCCTACTCCTTGGGCTCAAGATAGGAATCAAAATCGATGACAATTCTATTATACGCCATCTGAGAGCCCGCGTGCTTTCTTGACTTGCACCGCTCCCGTGTGTTAGAAAACAGCGCTCCCACACAATCTCAGATCAAACGGAGCAGCCAGACGATGTACGCGATTGTCGAGACAGGCGGGAAGCAGTATTGGGCGACGCAAGGCGTTGTTCTGCAAGTCGAAAAGCTTGACGGCGCCGTGGGCTCCACTGTCACTCTGGACAAGGTGTTGCTGATCTCCGGCGAGGGGAGCACCACAATCGGCACGCCCGTTATCCCCAAGGCGAAGGTTACCGGCGAAATCGTGGCCCAGGGCCGGACTCCCAAAGTCATCGTGTTCAAGAAGAAGCGCCGCAAGGCATACCGGCGGACCCGCGGGCATCGGCAGTCGTTCACCAACGTGAAGATCACCGGAATTTCCGAGGGCTAGCCATGGCGCACAAAAAAGGACAGGGGTCCTGCCGGAACGGGCGGGACAGCAACCCGCAGTATCTCGGCGTGAAATGCTTCAGCGGTGAGGCCGTGCCGGGCGGGAGCATCCTCGTCCGCCAGCGCGGCACGCGGATTCACCCAGGATTCAACGTCGGTAGAGGCAAGGACGACACGCTGTACGCCAAGATCGCCGGCGTTGTGAAGTACGAAGGACCCAAGGAACGGCGCCGGGTCAGCGTGTATCCGGTGCCGTCGCCAACCCAGGCTGCCGTAGCCGCCTCAGCCTGACCGTCTTTTCAGGCTCTTCGCATGGGGCCCCTTGCTTCAGAGAATGGAGCCAGGGGCTTTTTATTGCGTTTCATGAATCGCACAGCCTACTGCTGTTGGGGCTCCAATTTCTTTTCTAACTGCTCTCCGCGCGGGATATCCTTGGGCTCGTAGTGCCTGGGCGCGTACTCATAGAGCGAGCGCAGCAACAGGACGATCGCGGCGCCGAGGAGAGAGACCACCAGCATGACGATCACCCATTTCCCATTGCGGCGGTACCAAGCCCGCAGCGAAAGCGGCCCTCCCATCGCATCTCCCCCCTGACACCGGCTCACGACGAGCCGGCTCGATGGTAGCTCAGTTTAGGGCCTTCTAAGTATAGCGTAGAATTGACGCCCGGTCTTCTTCCCGCACACAAGCGATCAGGAAGCAATGCGTACCGTGACAGGAAAAGGCTGTATCTTTCAAAGAGACGGAGTCCCTGGATGCACGTTTTTGACTGGTTTCAGAAAGGAGCTTGCGGTAAGCTAACTCATGCCTCCCTTCAAGGCCATCAGCCTTTCAGATACAATCGGGTTTCTCTCCCGACTTCGTGTTGGGCGCTACGTCCTGCTGATCGTGGTTATCGGAGGACTTTTGTACGCTGGATATCACCTCGAACAATCGGGCAAAACGGCTTTGCTGACAACGACGACCGTCCAACATCAACGCGGCGAACCAGGAACTAAAAATGAACATCCCGAAAAAGGCACTAAAATTGAAGAGAACTCTGGCTTGGTGAAGAGTGACGTCCAAGAACGCCTTAAGTCATTCGAACGCGTGTTAAAGGAAAGGGAAGCTCAAATCAAGGAACGCGAGAGTGTGATCACCTCTCAGCGCCACGAGATCAACCAGCTGCAGAGCAAACTCATCGCCCCACAACAAAAGAACCCTGAACCAGTCGCTCCGTTGGGTGCCTCAGAAAAAACGATGAGGGGGTCGCCAACAGAGCGACTCAGTGTGCGCAGGACACCGCCTCACAAAGATCTCCAAATGCAATTTAGCACCATCATCGCATCAAAGGGATACTTCATCTTGGCGCCTGAAACTGTAACGGGAAAGGGCTTTTACATAGACGGACACCATTATACTTCACTCAAATGCCTTCGAAAGATTACGCCGACTGATTTGCTAGGAGAATCAGGACGGACAGACCTGTTCTTCGCCATAACTGAAGGGGGCAAGGTTCTCTCGCCCGTGCCTTTCTTACACATTCTTCCAGTCGAAGAGGGTAAACATACGATGAAGCTGGAACCTCTCTCCGGGGCGACCGAGAATGATCCCGATGAAACAGTCGTGAGGCTTCTTGCAAGGCAAGTCGAATTTATCGACATCGATGGTATTGACGTGCTGAGCGACGAAGGAGGATCTCACGGCAAACTCAAAACATTCGATCTGGAAAGTACGGTACAGAGGCTTTCGAAGGTGCTCGAAAGTCTGTTCGTTGATAACCATTGTCTCTTGGAGGTCCTGACAACGAGATAGCCGCTCACCCCGTATCTGCCCCGCCGCCCGACCATCTTAATTTCGTTGACACTGCGCGCGACAAACGACAGACTACTGGGATAGTCGCCTGTTTCCGAACCTCAGGGAGTGCCGCCATGAGCATGCGCAGGCTTGCCAAAGCGTTGAGAAAAAACTGGAAGTTTATTGTCGGAATGATCGTGGTGGCGGCGATCGCGGGGTCAGCGGCCGCGCTCCTGTCGCGTGGAATAGAGGCTGAATTTAGATCGCTGTCCACCATCGACAAGGCGTTGACCACGCCCGAACAGTTGACGGAACAAGAAAAAGCCCAATTGAAAAAAATGTACCAAGACTTGTCGCCGGCCACAAAAGAGCCGGCCAAGCAAAAAGGTGCTGCCCGCTAACCGCGCCTACCGCACCCAAGTTGTATCTAAAAGAAATGGTCAAAGAAATGGGGTCAGCCTGAGCTGTCCCGGATTTCACGGACACGTAGTTAAGGCACATCCCGCCGGGCTTCGAACGTGGCGGGACTCACATAGTCGAGCGTTTGATGCAGCCGCTGGCGATTGTAAAAGACCTCGATAAACTCAAAGGCCTGGCTCCGGGCTTCGTCCCGTGTCTGGAACGTGCGGTCATGCACCAGCTCGTTCTTCAACGTGCTGAAGAAGCTCTCCGCGACGGCGTTATCGTAGCAGTTCCCCCGGCGACTCATACTGGCCACCAGCCCATGTTGGGTGAGGACCTGCCGATAGGCCGTCGCCGCATACTGGCAGCCTTGATCCGTGTGGTGAATCAAGCCCGGTTGCGGCCGGCGGTGGAGCAGGGCCATCGTGAGGGCGTCGGTCGCGAGGGTGCGATCGGCGCGCGCCTGCATCGCCCAGCCGACCACGCGGCGGGAGTACAGATCCAGCATGACGGCCAGATACAGCCAGCCCGCGCGCGTCGGAATCGCCGTGATGTCCCCCACCCACACGCGATTCGGCGCCGCAACGGTCAGCCCTGGTCGGAGATGATTGGGGGCTGGCGGCGGCATCTGA
>VBOF01000328.1 GCA_005877855.1 Nitrospirota bacterium
TCGAGCGCCAGCGAACAGCAGGGTCAGTCCCTCGAAGAGGAGCTCAAGGCCACCCAAGACCGGTACCTCCGGTTGGCTGCGGAATTCGAGAACTACAAGAAACGGGTGCAGAAGGATCAGGCGGAGTACACGAAGTATGCAACCGAACGCCTCCTGCGAGAGTTGCTTCCCGTGTTGGACAACCTGCAGCGGGCGCTCCAGCACGCTCAGCAATCGGGCGGCACCAACGGCCTGATCGAGGGCGTGGAGCTGACGTGCAAGCAGTACCTGGAGGTCTTGTCCCGTTTCGGTGTCAGGCCGATCCCCAGCGTGGGGCAGCCCTTTGATCCGGCCGTGCACCAGGCAGTGGCGACGGTGGACCCCCAAGGACGGGCACCGAATACGATCGTGGAAGAATACGAAAAGGGTTACTACCTGCATGACCGCGTGCTGCGGCCAGCGATAGTGACGGTCGCCGCGAGCGGTCCGGACGAATGCCGGGACGCGCCGGTAAAGTCGACGCCGTAACCAGTTGGTTGCTCGTTCATGATTCAGGGGCGAAGGGAAGGAGAACGCCATGGGTAAAGTAATCGGAATCGATCTCGGGACAACGAACTCCTGCGTGGCCATCATGTCGGGAGGCGACCCGGTCGTCATCGCCAACGCGGAGGGGAACCGGACCACCCCGTCGGTGGTGGGGTTCACCGAGAAGGGGGAGCGTCTGGTGGGCCAGATCGCGAAGCGCCAAGCCATCACGAACCCGGAGAATACTGTCTACTCGATCAAGCGCCTGATCGGGCGGAAGTATGAGTCCAAGGAAGTGCGCGAAGCGATGAAACGTCTTCCTTACAAGGTCGTGTCCGCCCCGAACAGCGACGCGCACGTCGAGATCCGCGGGAAGCGTTACAGCCCAGCCGAAATCTCGGCCATGATCCTCCAGAAGATGAAGCAGACCGCGGAAGACTACCTGGGCGAGCCGGTGACGGAAGCCGTCATCACGGTGCCCGCCTACTTCGACGACAGCCAGCGGCAGGCCACCAAGGACGCCGGCCAGATCGCGGGCCTCAACGTGCTCCGCATCATCAACGAGCCGACGGCCGCCTCGCTGGCCTACGGCCTGGACAAGAAAAAGGACGAGCGGATCGCAGTCTACGACTTGGGTGGCGGCACCTTCGACATCTCCATCTTGGAAATCGGCGATGGAGTATTCGAGGTCAAGTCCACCAACGGCGATACTTTCCTGGGCGGAGACGACTTCGACCTGCGGATCATGGATTGGCTGGTCGAGGAGTTCAAAAAGGATCAGGGCATTGATCTGAAAAAGGATCGCATGGCCCTGCAACGCCTCAAGGAAGCAGCCGAGCGCGCGAAGATCGAGCTCTCCTCCTCTCAGGAGACTGAGATCAATCTGCCGTTCATCACGGCAGACGCCAGCGGGCCTAAGCACCTCGTGATGAAACTGACGCGGGCCAAGCTCGAGCAGTTGGTGGACGATCTCGTCCAGCGCACGATCGAGCCGTGCAAGAAGGCGCTGGCCGACGCCGGCGTCACGGCCAAGGACGTGGACGAAGTCGTGCTGGTCGGCGGCATGACCCGCATGCCCAAGGTCATCCAGCTCGTGCGGGAGTTCTTCGGCAAGGAGCCGCACAAGGGCGTGAACCCGGACGAGGTCGTCGCAGTCGGCGCGGCGATCCAGGGCGGCGTATTGAAAGGCGAGGTGAAGGACGTTCTGCTGCTGGACGTCACGCCGCTGACCCTCGGCATCGAGACGCTGGGCGGCGTGTTCACCCGGCTGATCGAGCGCAACACGACCATCCCGACCAAAAAGAGCCAGATCTTCTCCACGGCCGCGGACGGCCAGACGGCGGTGACGATCAACGTCCTGCAGGGCGAGCGGGAGATGGCGGCCGACAACAAGTCCCTGGGCCATTTCGACCTAGTCGGCATCCCGCCGGCGCCGCGTGGCGTGCCCCAAATCGAAGTCACCTTCGACATCGACGCGAACGGCATCGTCCACGTGTCGGCCAAAGATCTGGCGACGGGGAAGGAGCAGTCGATCCGGATCACCGCTTCCAGCGGCTTGAACAAGGACGAAATCGAGAAGATGGTCAAGGACGCCCAGGCCCACGCGGCGGATGATAAGAGGAAACGGGAGCTGGTGGAAGTCCGCAACGAAGCCGACAACCGCATCTACAGCATCGAGAAGCTCCTCTCCGAGCACGGTGACAAGATCGGCGAGGCGGACCGCAACAAGATCAAAGAAGAGATCGAGGCCGCCCGTAAGGCGATGGAGGGCAACGACCTGGACGCGATCCGGACGGCCACGCAGAACCTCGTCAGGGCCTCGCAGAAGATCGGCGAGGAGATGTACAAAAAGACCGCGTCGAGCGGCGCAGGCGCGTCTGCAGCCGACGGGTCCAGCAGCGACGGCCACACCGGCAGCGCGGGCGGCGGGCAGGGCGAGGAAAAGGTGGTGGACGCCGAATACACCGAAGTGAACAAAGACAAGTCATGATCGTGTTTTGCCATGACGAGTCATCGCCTCAATGGTGAAACGGGACTACTACGAGATCCTCGGCGTCGACCGGAACGCCAGCGAGGAGGAGATTAAGAAGGCCTACCGACGGCTGGCACGGCAGCACCATCCCGACACTCAGACCAGCGAGCAGGACAAGAAGACCGCCGAGGAGAGATTCAAAGAGATCAACGAAGCCTACGCCACGCTGAGCGACCAGGACAAGCGCCGTCGCTACGACACCTTCGGCCATGCCGAGGGTCCGCAGGGCTTTGAAGGGTTCGGGCAAGGCTTCGGCGATATTTTCAACGACATCTTCGAGGACTTCTTCGGCGGGCGGCCAGGGGGGCGCCGGGTCACACGCGGCTCCGACATCGAGTACCGCCTGAACCTCGCCTTTGAAGACGCCATAAACGGCAAGGAAGTCAGTCTCAAGATCCCCTTGTGGGAGATCTGCAAGGAGTGCCGCGGCAGCGGGGCCAAGAGTCCCGAACACATCAAGACCTGCCCAAGTTGCAAGGGCGCCGGCCAGCTCCGCTTCCAACAGGGCTTCTTCACCCTCAATAAAACGTGCGGACGCTGCCAGGGTGCCGGCCACACGATCACCGCGTTCTGTCCGACGTGCCGCGGCCAGCAGCGGGTGCAGACGGAACGCGTGCTCACCGTGCACATTCCGGCCGGGGTCGAGACGGGCACTCGGCTGCGCCTGGCGAACGAAGGCGAGCCGGGGGAGAACGGCGGCCCCCCCGGCGACCTCTATGTGCTGATCCAAGTGGCCCCGCATCCGACCTTCACTCGCAAGGGCAACGACATCGTCTGCGAACTCCCCATCAGTTTCGCCGCCGCCGCGCTCGGCGCGAAGATCAAGGTGCCGACGCTGAAAGGCGACGGCACGGTCATCAACATCCCGCCCGGGACGCAGCATGACAAGATCTTCCGGCTCAAGGGGCTCGGCTCGCCCAGCCTGAGGGACAATGGCACGGGCGATCAACTGATCCGCGTGAAAGTCGAAATCCCCACGAAGCTGACTCCGAAGCAGAAGGAACTGCTAGAGGAGTACGCCAAGAGCAGCGGAGAGCCGCTCGACCATGAGGGCGGCATCCTCAACAAGATGAAAAACATCTTCGACTAACCCGGCGTAACCCGGATTATTCAGATGCCCGTCTTCTTCATCGAGCTGGACGCCATCCGAGACGGGACGGTTTCGATCACCGGGCCGTTGGCCCGCCATCTGAAGGGCAGCCTCCGCGTCCGGCCCGGCGAG
>VBOF01000329.1 GCA_005877855.1 Nitrospirota bacterium
GCGCACCGAGACGGGCATCGCCGAGAATGCCGTGTCGGTCAGTTATGCCGCCGTCGAGCTGGCCAAGAAGATCTTTCAGAACCTGTCGGAGAAAACGGTCCTGCTCGTCGGGATTGGCGAGATGGGCAAACTGGCGGCCCGCCATCTCATCGGCGCGGGCGTGAGCCACGTGATGATCGCGAACCGGAATTACGAACGCGCGATCGACGTGGCGAAACGTTTGAGCGCGCTGCCTGTGCCCTTCAACCAGGTCCATCAAGAAATGGCAGGCGCGGACATCGTGCTCTGCGCGACGGCGGCGGACACCTATGTGATCGGACCCGATGATGTCCAGCGGGCGCTGCGGTCCCGCAAGAACCGCCCCATGTTCCTGATTGACATCTCGGATCCCCGCAACATCGACCCCGCGGTCGGTTCGCTGGACAACGCCTACCTGTACAACATCGACGACCTGCAGAGTCAGGTCGTGACGAACCTGGAGCAGCGCCGGCTGGAGGCGCTCAAAGCTGAGGACATCGTCCGGGTGGAGGTGCCGCCGGTGGTGGTCTGGCTGAAGTCGCTGGAGGTCGTGCCGACCATTGTGGCGTTGCGCCGCAAGGCCGACAGCATCCTCCGGGAGGAGATCGACCGGATCCTGGCCAAGCTGGGGCCGTTGGCCCCCCGGCAGCGGGAACTGGTCGAAGAACTTGCGACCGCGATCACGAACAAACTCCTGCACAGCCCGCTCATTGCCCTCAAGGCCGAAGCCGATTCCTCCAATGGCGCCCTCTTTGCGGAGACCGCGCAACGGCTCTTCGACCTCGAGAAGGAGTTGGAGAGGATCGCCAAGGCGCAACCGAGCGAGCAGGAGCGCGGATGAGCGAGACGCCCCGTCCCCGCCTCTTGACCTGCCCCCGCTGTAAGGAGTCGTACTTGGGGGGACCGCACGAGCAGTTACCCGATTGCCCTCACTGTGGGTATGACTATCGGAGCAGGGAAGGCTTCAGGTTCGATCTTCTCTTTCTGATGATTCTGATCGTCGCCATGGTGGGATTCCTGTTGCTCTCGTCCAATTACAGGAGCGGGGTCGTAGGATCGTCACTACCCCAGGCGGTCCAAGAGGACCGACCGGAGAAGCTCCCAGGTCGGTAACTAAGGAGGCTGAGACACCCTCAGTGACGCAGGCGGTTCGAGAGGTGGTGATCGGCACCCGCGGGAGCAAGCTAGCTCTCTGGCAGGCCGAGTGGGTGTATGCGCGCTTACGTGAACTGGAGCCAGCCCTCGCCGTGTCGCTCAAGCGGATCAAGACGACCGGGGACAAGATCCTCGACACGCCGCTGGCCACCATCGGGGGCAAGGGACTGTTCGTCAAGGAAATCGAAGAGGCCTTGTTGCGCGGCGAGATTGATCTGGCCGTGCACAGCATGAAGGATGTCCCGACGCGTCTGCCCGCCGAGCTGGAGATCCTGGCGATTCCGGAACGGGACGATCCACGGGATGTCCTCATCACGCTCACCAAGGTGCCCCTGGAGCGGCTCGCGCCGGGTTCCCGGATTGGGACCAGCAGTCTGCGACGCCAGGCACAGCTCCTGCACTACCGCCCCGATCTGTCCATCCAGATCTTGCGGGGCAACCTCGACACCCGGCTGCGGAAACTCGAGGCCGGCGAGTATGACGGGATCATCCTCGCGGCGGCGGGCATCAAGCGGTTGGGCTGGAGCGAGCGCGTGACCGAATACCTGTCGCCGGACGTCTGCCTGCCGGCCATCGGGCAGGGGGCCTTGGCGCTCGAAGGCCGCGCGGATGACGGATTCGTGCGGGAGGTGGTCGCCCGGTTGGATCACCATCCAACCCGGACGGCGGTGACAGCCGAGCGGGCCCTCCTGGAGCGATTGGAAGGCGGCTGTCAGGTCCCCATTGCGGCGCACGCCGCGATCACGAACGGCATCGTCACGCTGAGCGCCCTCATTGCCGGAG
>VBOF01000065.1 GCA_005877855.1 Nitrospirota bacterium
TCATGAATCTCCAGACTCACTTTGCCGGGCTCGTGATCGATGACAAAAGCGTATGGGAGCACTTCGGACTCGCACATCTGTGGGACGGGTTGGCCCGTCCACGGACCCTCGCCCCGTATGAATTCTTCGCCACGATCGCATCCGATGATCCTTGGAACCTGTACCGACGGGCGGTAAACCTGCTCTTCTCCCTCTTATTTCTTGGCCCCATCCTGACCGCAGGCGTCCTGCATCTGAAGACGGGGCGCTCCGCACCGGTCGGAGTCAACGATCGCGGGAGGGGGCCCCGCGAGACGCGCCCCTCCCGTACCCACCCGACCCAACCCACGCTCGTAGGATTTGGCATACTGTACGCGGTCGTGTTTACCCTGGCCGTGCAATTCAGCGATTTCAGGGCCCCCAGGTACCATGTACCGGTGTACCCCTTTCTGTTCTTTCTCACAGCCTACTCGCTGGCGCGCTGTCAGGACCTGGTCCCGCGTGTCCAGCGGCAGATCCAGACCGTCTTCCTGGCGAGCGTGGTCGTATTGGGGCTGGGGACGCACGCGCCCCTGCTGTCCCTGGAGCGGCCAGGCATTACCCTCTCTGCCAAGGGGTATGCGTACGCCTGGATGCCATGGGTCTATTTGGACACTCACGCTCCATCAGGCTTAGAGGATCGCTTGTTCGCCTTCACACCAGTAGGCTCGAGCGATCGCGAGCTCATCCTCGACGTGATGCAGCGGCCCTTCCTCTCCGACATCCTCCCCAAACTAGCTGCTGACGATCAGCGACAGCTTTCCCGTGGGATCGCGTGGATGCTCGCCGAGGCGGCCCCGTTGAACGGACAGGCAGAGGACTTCACCCGGCTCGAGCGGTTGATTCCTCCCGGCTTCGACAGATATTTCTACTATCAGGTGGGAGCGGTGTCCATGCGGCGACATCCTAACGAGTTGACCAAGGCAGTTGCGGCAGTAGAGTTTCTCCGTCACCGCTCAGCCACGGCTCATCACCTGGCCCTCATCGGGATCTATCGAACCTGGCCGTGGCTTGCTGCCCTGAATAGCAGCCCTGAAGCGCTCGCCAAGACACCAGCAGCCGTGGCTCCGGCGTCGGCACCACATTACTGGCGAGCCATTGGCGATCTGGCAGGCCGGTACTGGTATGACGCAGATCAATCACTAAGCCTTCTCAACGCCCGCCTGCACGTGTTCGTGCCGCGGCTCGATCCGGCGGTGCAGCGATCGTTCCTCCAAGGCGTCGGGGAATTCCTGTCTGTACGCATCCGCAGTACTCCTTGGGTCGCGCCTGCCGAGCTGGAGCATTTCCCCCCAGCCTATCACCAGGCCCTCTTTGAAGGCTGGGGGATGGCACTGGGCGAAGACGAGTTCTTTTACTCGACAGATAATGGGAGTTTCTTGTGGACGGCATGGGCGAAGGGCTTATCAGCGAGAAGCCTCGTGTCCATTCAGCAGGGGAGAGCGCAATTTGAGGCGCTCTTTGAGGGACCGGCCTCAAGAGCGGTGCAGCCGCTGCGCCAGGCTCCCTAATAGACGGCAGGCATGAAACGCGTCGGCATTTTTATCCTGGCCTATGAGGTGGCACGCACGCTCATCGCTGCGTACGAGCGGATCCCGGCCCAGCTCAAAAAGGAGGCCGCGGAGATCTATATTCTGGACGACGGCAGCAACGACAACACCTTCTGGGCCGGGATGGGATACAAACTGCTGCACAATATCCCGAATCTCAACGTGTACCGGAATCCTCGCAACCTCGGCTATGGCGGCAACCAGAAGAAAGGCCTACGTCACGCCATCGAGAAAGGCTATGACATTGTCGTGGTTCTTCATGGAGACGTTCAGTACGCGCCGGAGCGCATCCCGGATCTCATTCAGCCAATCCTCGACGGTCAGGCGGATACGGTGTTCGGCTCGCGCATGACCGGTCACCCGTTGCAAGGCGGCATGCCGCTGTATAAGTTCGTGGCGAACAAGGTCCTCACCGCCCTCGAAAACTGGGCGTTAGGCATGCAGCTCTCTGAATACCACTCCGGCTTTCGGGCTTATTCCTGCGAAGCCTTGCAACAGGTGCCTTTTGAACAGTGCTCGGATCAGTATCATTTTGACACGCAAATCCTGATCCAGTTTAAGGAAAAGGGACTCCGGATACGGGAAATCCCGATCCCGACCCATTACGGCCCGGAATCCCAGCAGATGGGATTTGGGACCGGCCTGCGCTACGGGCTTGGCATTCTAATCAGTCTGCTCGAGTATCGTCTGCACAAGTCCAGCTTAGTACGGCTCCGCTCACATAGGTTTGGCGACTAGCTAGGCGTTCTCACCCCATTTTTTTTCCTGCCGCCGCACTACATTTCTGGCACGAGCTTTCCATATATCCTGACCCTTCGTAGGTCAGGGATCGCAGGCGTTGTCCGACCGAAATTTGCGCCCACGATTTTTCAATGGGTTCGGCGTCAGAGGATCAAGGTGAGCGCCTGAAGAGGCGCTGGGTTGGGAGCGATGGACTGAACAAAAATGAACGGTCGCGGACGGCATGAGCCGCCGTTGAGACGGACTGAACTGATAGGTCGTCATTTTCCTATTCATAGAGGGGGGTTATCATGGCCACCATTTTAGTCGTGGATGACGAGCGCTTAATTTGCGAACTCCTACACGTCGTGCTCAGCAGCCAAGGGCACGAGGTGCTCATCGCGTCAGACGGTGAACAGGCTCTTGGCCTGTTCGCCAAACGGCGGCCTCGCCTGACCCTCCTCGACATCTGCATGCCGGGCCTCGACGGGATCGAGGTCCTCCGGCAAATCCACTGGATCGATCCCCTCGCTGCCGTCATGATTCTGACCGCCCTGGAGACGGACACGCTGAGACAGCAGGCCAAGGAATGGGGGGTCACCGAGTATCTGACCAAAGGATTGCCGCTGGATCAATTGATCAGCGCCGTGGAACGGGCGATCATGCAATCAGAGAAACGGTCCACCCTGATGCCGTCCGTTTCGGTGGGGCGGCAGGTGGGCCCAGACGAGCCGGCTTCGATCTTGGTGGTGGACGACGATGAGGTCGTTCGGGACCTGCTCACCGACTTTCTGAGCTCGCGCGGCTATCGGGTCCTGGCGGCCCACGACGGCCCGGCCGCCCTTTCCATGGTGGACGAACAACCGCGCCTCGTCGTGCTGGACATCTACCTGCCCGGCGGCATGAACGGCCTCAAAGTGCTTCGGGAGATACGCGCTAAACGATACGGGGGGGGCGTGATCGTGCTGAGCGGTTGCCAGGAAGAAAAGCTGCTGGAGGAACTGCTGGGCATGGGCGCCGTGGAATTCATGGCCAAGCCTTTCGATCTCGAACGTCTCGCGTTGGCGGTCCAGGTGGGGTTGATCCTCACCAAACCCTAACAACCCAAAGCAACCCTCGAACCTTACCAGTCCTCTCCGGACGCCTGAAACGTCTGCTGGACGACCCATCCGATCTCCGCGCCGAGAATCACCACCGCAGAGGCGTAATAGATCCACACGAAAAAGAAGAACAGCTCGCCGACCGCGCCGTACACCAGGATATTTTTTTGAGACAGTTCGACGTACCAGGCGTAGGCCCACTTGGACAACTCGAACAGGGCAGCGCCGGCGAAAGCGGCCACGAACAAGGCCGGTCTCTGCAAACAATGGGAGGGGCAGAACCGATAGACGAGATAGAGTAGGGCGAACGTGAACAGGAAGCCGAGCAAGTCGCTCGCGAAAACCCCCCAGGGGCCGATCAGGGCCTCCAGGTGCGGAACGCGATCCACAGCCCTCTTCGCGAGCGTGAACAGAGAAGTGAGGGCCACCATCAGCAGCAGGAGCCCGCTGGCCAAGAGCATGACGAGCACGTTGGACGCCGCTGTCCTGAAAACGCTCGAGGGCTCATTGATCTGGAAGACGATGTGGAGCACGGTGCGGGCCGTTCCAAAGATCAAGCTGCTCATCAGGAAGAACATCGAGAATCCCAGAACCCCCAACAGGCCGCGGTTCTCAACGGCCATCTCAAGGTTCTCCCTGAAGGCTTCGCGGGTCAGAGGCAGGAACTCGTTCAGGATGGCCTGCAACGCATCGAGGGCCCGATTAGGGTCTCCAAACGCAAACTCCAAGGCCATGACGATCAGCAGCGAGAACGGGATACAAAAGAGCAGGATGGTGAACGCCAGCCCGGACGCCAAGAGAGGGCCGTCGTCCTCAAAGAATTTGACGAACGTCCTTGCCAGGACACGCCAAAAGGTCTGAAGGACCGCCACGTACTGTCCCGCCATCGTCCTCTACGAATGGCACAGGAACGGCGGACTGTCAACCTTTCTGCGTGCACCACCCGTGGAGGTATTCAGTATCCAAGGCTATTTGATTGAAAGGCTTGGCCTAGAAAGCGAGGGGCGCCTGCGGCTTCCGTAGCTGCGAGGTCGGGGTACCCGTTGCTCCTAAGTGCAACGGGTCATGAGCAGCGTTCGCCTTGGTGCCGGGGGCGGGGATCGAACCCGCACGCCCCTTTCGGGACACGGGATTTTAAGTCCCGGGCGTCTGCCAATTCCGCCACCCCGGCTCTGATGGTCAAAACACGGGCCCGCTGCTGTGCTTCTATCACAGTCAGCAGCACACCGTCCAACAGAACGAGGTGGACTTATGAAACCTGAACCTTCTCTTCCGGGGCGGCTCGTCCTTTACAGGAAGGTGGCGCCGACGGGGCGGGTGTGCCAAGGTAAAACTTTTGGCGTCCCGCCTCGTTTGCATTCTGGCTCCGGTAGACTAGTTCGTCGGACTCCAGATCATATTCCGGTATTTCGGGGTTTTCCCATGTCTTCATGAAATACTGGTAGAACACGGTGTAGAGACCGTGGTTATTTTGATTGTGCTTCAAGAGATATTCGGGCATGATCTGGACATCCAGAGTGGCATGATAATGTTGCATCCAAATGTAATCGCCCAGGATGGCCAATTTGATGAGTGGGATGTCGGAATACAGCTTGAGTTTGACGTTTTTATGCGCCCCCTTGAGGCGTTTTAAAAAATCTATGCTCTGCCTGACCTGCTCTATGATGCTTTCCTGTGGCGCATGCGGATGCTGTATGGCGCTGGCGCGTGCTTTCGCCGCCTCAGTATAAGGGTTCATAAGCATGACCTTCGCCTCCAGGCAATCCTGGAGCACGGGATGCAAATCTCCCGTAGGATCAACGAAAGTTCCGAACCCGGTTGCTCCGAGGACCATGACATTTCTGGCAATGCCTTGCTTCTCCTTTGTCTTCCTAATCCTCCGTTGAGTCAGGCGTCCCCGGACAGGGAAAAACCCAACCAGACCAGCGCCGGTAGCCATCTGGGCAAGTTTCCTGTCTCTGATGGCCCGGCCCACGTAGTTGAAGGAGAGGATCAGCAGGAGCGCCACAGCTATTTCGATCGAGACGATCACGATCTCTTCCTCCTTGATCCGGTTCCAGTAGTCCAGAAAATTTTGCGCAAGAAAGCTGGCCGCAAACGGCATGGACAGCGCGATCCCAGCGCTCAGCGTCACTACCCCAATGTGGTACAGAATATGGGCAGCGCTTTTTAGTAAGGCTCGCAGATCTTCACGCCATCTGTACGTCAACATGCGATTACCTCGTGCTCTTGGCTGTTCAGCACGACCTGCAAGAGTTCACAGATCAACCGTTCATCGTCGACGACCAACATGGAAGCCATAATGGACCCTTTCTCTTGTTATGCGTAGAAAAGACAGATCACGTGAGCGCGCATTTTTGTTCGCGCGTGTTCAGGCGGCGTGTGACCCTCCACTCACGCTCGTTGCGTATCCGGGGAAAACGCTCGCACAATTGATGAAATAGCCTCTCCCTCTCGGCTTGGCCGCGGGACTCGATCAAACATCCTTCGGTTGGAATGAAAATCCCGTGCCAGAAGAGGGGGCCGCAACGGTGTGTCGGAAAAAGGCTTACAGGTTGCAGGGCACCGGCGTACCGGTGTCGAGAGGGGAGCAGTCAGCACCACAGCGTCCAAACAGAACGCGGCATGAAAGAACCGACGGCCGGTCAGAAACGGACTCCCAAAGCGAGCCCGGGCATCACGTGCGTGCCTGTTCCCGCACCGGTGTCCAGATCCGTGAAGTTGAGGAGAAAGGTGGCGGTCACCGCGAGCCTCCGATCCAGCACGTAGTCGAAGCCGAACCCCAGCGGGAGCAGCCAGGAGGTATCGGATTGGCGAAAGTCCGCATGGACAAAGCCGAGCCCCCCCTGCAAGACCAGCTTGCCGCGATCTCCGGTACCCGGCACATTGAGCCAGCATTTGGCCTGCCCCGAAAGTCCGGTCAGGGTCAAGTCTCCGGTGAACCCCAGCTGGAGCAACGGACCCACCGAAATCTCATGGTTCAGACGATAGTTGAAGTCCAGGTTGAGCGCGAAGGCGGTGTCATCGGGTGTGTTGGCCAACAAGCCCAATGCGCCGCCGCCCGTCCAAGTTCCGGCTTGCGAATTTGCAGCCTGTGCGGGCGCGGGGCCGGGGGCGCCGATCACTACGACAGCGACCCCGACCGTGAAGACCCACGCCAGGCCCGTCATGTCTCTTGACTTCGTCGTTGTTAGTGTCCCGCTTCTTTCGCCTCGAGGTGCGTCACCAGATACCGCGCCTTTTGCACCGCAGGCGAGCCGGCCGTCAGCGGCGTCTCAAATTCCAACCCTGTGTTGTCGCCGCACTGCCAGATATCCTTGGCAATCAGCTCTTCGATGACTTCCCTGCCATCAAGACTCCGGAAATGGAAGCGGATGGTGACTCTCTCGTTACGCATCAAATTGTGCTTTAGGACGACCGCGACGCCGGTCCGGCTCAGGTTGCGCACGCTCCCCCAGTAGAAGTCACCACCGCCGGCCACCGCAATGTCTACGCGCGTCAGGAGGTGGAACCGCGGCATGAGCCGCTGTTCTCCGGCCATCGTCCTTTCAGATCTTGGTGTTGGTACCATTTGTGGGCCTCCTATCTATTCCGCTGGCGATCACTCACCGTGTCGAGCAGTAATCCTGAGGTGCCGGCCCGTGAGGTGGACGAAGCGGGCCGGCGTTCTGGGTCCCGTGCGTCTCCTTTCCCTACCGGTGCTCAATCGGAGGACGAGACCGATGAAAATCGAAAGGAGCAGGAATGCGCTCACGTACTCCATACGATGCCGCCTGCTGGACGCGCTCAGGACTGCGCTTCAGCCGGAATATTTTCGGGCTTGCGTCCAGGCTCGTGAGAAGACGACCTCTTCTTGAAGATCACGATCTTCCGGTCGGTCATGTACAAGAAGACCGTGATCCCGATGGCGACCGCCACCAGTGACGCCAAGACCATGGCCGTTACCACCAAAAAGCCCACAAGCTGGAGCCCGTCGCCCAACGGTTCCATGCTTCCTCCCTCGCTGAGATGGCCGGTTAGTACCCTTTTTGGCGTATGCATGAACGGTAGGCGGCCAGGTATTGCGCATCGTGGGCCGCCGCTCCCCTGCCGGCGTCAATGCCCCCGCCAGCGATGGCACCGCCCGCAGCGCCCACCCCGGCGTCGCTGGGATCGCCGCTTGCGATATCCTTGCTCACAGCCATCGTCTTGTCCTCAGTTCGCTGTTGGGCATAGGCTTGGCACGCCGCCACCTCGAGTTGGCTCGGCGCCGAGGCCTTCCGGGCCGACGCGTTGGCATGCGACGCGGCCCCTGTCTGCTTGAGGTCGTCGTGCTCAGCCCGGTAAGTCATGACGAGCGTCGTGACCAGGGCCGTCGCGCCGACCAACAGGAGACCGAATGTCGTCATCTTCCATACGTTCCAGATTGTTTCCGACATTGCTCGCTTCTCTGACGTACCTTATTGGACCCGTCCCGCGGAAAGTTGTTGGCTGGTTGAGCAAGGAAGGTGCCACACCAGATTTCACTACGATTTTAACAAGATGGGGCTGAACGACCAGTCAAACCGAGGCGGAGAGGGAGCAAACTGCATGACCGTGCATTCGGTAGTTGTACCGAGATGACTGTGATTGTTTTGATATCTCAATGCGATAGGGATGTACGGGTTCTCCTACAGGTTGATGAGCGAAATCTTCACGCTCCCTGCGTCTCAGCGAAAAACTCTGAACACACTTTTTAGGGAGCAAGCGTGGCACCGACTGGTCCAGCGCTTGCCGAATAGGTCTTTTCCCAGATCTTTAAAGGAGTTGCACGCAGGTCCCTGCACAAGGCATAGAGTCCGGATGGGAGGTACAGGACTCAGTAGTTTTACATAGCACACACTGATCCGATGGATTTCCATTGATTTACGTTGATTCACAATGTATTAGACGTGTATGGATTCTCCTGCAGTTGCGAAAACTACTGGCGCAGCCGCCAACGCACCGGCCCTTAGTTTTGCGGAACGCTCAGAAAGGGCTTTGGCGAAGCTCTCAATCTTCTGGCGATTGGCACTGAGTTCGCTGGCCATCATCATCGTGGTGGCAGGAGTCAACTTCTACGCCCTGAGCCAGCTCCGGCAGCTCACTGCCTTGAGCACGGAACTGGTCTCCTACCACTACCCGTCCATCGACACGGCCAAGCGGCTCCTTGCCAATCTATACACCCAGCTGGGGAGTGAGAAGAAATACTTGGCGGTCCGAGACCTAACGTTCATGAGGGACTTCACTCAAGAGATCGACGAGTTCCGCCAAATCCTGACCACGCTGCAGGAGCAGGAATCCGCACCCGACGGCCAGAAGCAGCTGAAGGAGGTTGATCGCCTGCACCAGGAATACCTGGACCTCTTTCGCAGGGAGGCGGATCGCCAAGCCAGGCCGGCCGCCGGGTATGAGCGCCAGCGTGACGCCCTCATCGCCCGGATGACCGACGCCCTGGACGCGTACGTCAGCCTGCACGAGACCAGGGCGAACGCGCTCGTCATCGATTCCCGCACGCGGTCGGCCCGCGCCGAGATCATCACCCAGCAACTCGTCATCGCCGTCGTCCTCCTCGGATTGGGCCTGGCCGGGCTCGCGACCTACAGCATCCTGCATCCGTTGCGCCGGGTGCAGGAGCACATCCGGCAGATCGGTCAAGGGACGTTCGGACGGTCCGTGAATGTCGAAGCCCCCAGCGACCTGCGCGAACTGGTCGACACAGTAAACTGGATGGGCAAGAAGCTCCAGGAACTGGACGATATGAAGGCCGAGTTCCTAGCCCACGTCTCCCACGAGCTGCGCACCCCGCTGGCCTCCATCCGTGAGGGCACGCAACTGCTGCTGGACGAGATTCCCGGCCCCTTGAGCAAGGAGCAGCGTGAGACATTGCGGATCATCAAGGACAGCAGCGAGCGGCTGATCCGCCTGATTTCCACGCTGCTCGATCTCTCGAAGATGGCGGCCGGGATGATGGACTATCAGGTCGCACCCACCGACCTCCTGCGCCTGGCGGAGACCTCGGTGGACAAAGTTCGGCTCCTGGCCGAAGGCAAACGCATTCAGATCCTGACCGAGGCGCCGTCTGGACGGGTGTGGGTGCCAGCCGACGGCGCCCGGATCGAACAGGTCCTGGACAACCTGCTCTCCAACGCCCTCAAGTTCAGCCCGGAAGGTGCGACTGTGAACATCCGTCTGCACCTGGATGTCAAGGCTGGAGTCGCCCTGGTGTCAGTGGCGGACACGGGGCCTGGCATTCCGCCAGAAGACTTGCCGCATGTTTTTGAACGCTTCTACCAGGGGCGTACGTACACGAAGAACACCTTGGCCGGCAGCGGTCTGGGGCTCGCACTGGCCAAGAAAGTCGTCGAGGCGCATTGGGGGCGGATCTGGGTCGAAAGCGACCTGGGCAAAGGGACGACAGTCCATTTCACCCTGCCCCTGGCCAGAAGAGAAGGTCCCGCATGAACCCGACCACGCGAGTCTCCGGCGGGCTCTTACTGGTGTTGGTGCTCACCTTGCACGCCTGCATTTTTCTGAACAACGGGACCTACTCCGCTTCGCCT
>VBOF01000067.1 GCA_005877855.1 Nitrospirota bacterium
CTGCGCGCCATTCAGGAGCGCGAAGTGATGGCGGTGGGCGCCGAGCGCCCCACCAAGGTGAATGTCCGCATCATCACCTCGACGAACAAAGATCTGAGCGCGGCGGTCCGCGCCGGGGCATTCCGCGAGGACCTCTATTACCGGATTCAGGTCTTCCCGATCACGGTCCCCCCGCTCCGCGAACGGCGGGACGACATCCCCTTGCTGGCCCAGCACTTCTTACAACAAAGCGCCCGGCGGATGCACAAAGAGATCCGGGGGTTTCTCCCTGCAGCCATGCAGAAACTGATGCTGTACTCCTGGCCCGGCAACGTCCGTGAACTGGAGAATGTGATCGAAAAGGTGGTCGTCCTCACCAACCAGGACATGATCACGCCCGACCTGCTTCCAACCAGCACTGAGTCCACTGAAGGCCAGGTGAAACCGTTGACGGAAGCCAAGGAGGAGTTCGAACGAAACTACCTAAAGGAGGTGTTGCAGCTCACCGGCGGCAACATTTCACGCGCCGCCCAGATCGCGGCCCGATATCGCGCCGACTTCTACAAGCTGCTCAAGAAGCACGGGCTTCACCCTGGAGACGCCAAGGAGGAGAAAGACGCAGACTCGGCTGAATCGGCGTAACGAAGCCTGCCTACCGCGTGAGCTTCTTATAGCGAATCCGGTGCGGGCGATCCGCTTCCTTGCCGAGCCGCTTCCTCCGGTCGGCCTCGTACTCGCTATAATTGCCTTCAAACCACACGACCTTGCTGTCTCCTTCGAACGCCAGGATGTGGGTCGCGATGCGGTCCAGAAACCAGCGGTCGTGGCTGCTCACCATGCAGCAGCCCCCGAACCGCTCGAGCCCCTCCTCCAGCGCCCGCAAGGTGTTCACGTCCAGGTCGTTGGTCGGCTCGTCCAGCAGCACTAGATTTGCCCCTTCCTTGAGCATGCGCGCGAGATGCACGCGGTTGCGCTCGCCGCCGGAGAGGTCCTTCACCTTCTTCTGCTGATCGGGACCAGAGAAATTGAAGCGTCCGACATAGGCCCGCGAATTGACTTCGAGCTTGCCGAGCGTGACGGTGTCCTTGCCGTCCG
>VBOF01000066.1 GCA_005877855.1 Nitrospirota bacterium
ACAAGAAGGTGGAAGAGTTAACCACACAACTTGAAGCCCTGAAACGGATCGACCAGGAAATGAAGGAGATGACGCGGCCTGTAAAGCCGCCCCTCAAGCCCCCCCAGCCGACCGACAAAGGCGCTTAACCCTGAGGGCCCGATGGTGCAAGAACGCATCCTAGTCGTGGACGATGACGAGGGCCTGCTGCGGCTCCTCACGATGCGGCTGTCGGCCATGGGCTTCGACGTGACCACGTGCATGACCGGTGAGGAGGCCCTCGCCGTCGCCAAGCGCGAGGTCTTCGACTTGGCCCTCACCGACCTGCGCCTGCCGGACCTGGACGGGCTGTCGGTCCTAGAAGAGCTGCGGCTCATCCACCCGGATCTTCCGGTGCTGCTCCTCACCGCGCACGGCAGCATCCCCAACGCCGTCGAGGCCATGCAGAAGGGCGCCTTCGGTTACCTCACGAAGCCGTTTGACGACAAAGAGCTCAAGACCACGCTTGAGAAGGCCCTCGCGCAGCAGCGGATGAGCCGCGAGATCCAGCGGCTCAAGCTGCTGGTCAAAGAACTCTACGGCTTGGAGAATGTGGCTGCCCGAAGTCCCAAGATGCAGGCCCTGTTGGAGCAGGTCGCCCGCGTCGCCGAGAGCGACGCCACGATCTGCATCTCCGGCGAGACCGGCACCGGCAAGG
>VBOF01000068.1 GCA_005877855.1 Nitrospirota bacterium
GAGGAGATCAAGGCCGAGATTGTCAGGCGGAAGCCCTACCGGTCCTGGGTGACCCAGTACCGAGTCTCGCTCGACGAGCTGCCGGAGCCGCTGAACGTGCCGCAGCCGGACCACCCGACGCTCCGTCAGCGCCAACAGGCATTCGGCTACACGGTGGAAGAGCTGAAGATGGTCGTCACGCCGATGGTCATGGCCGGCGAAGAGCCGGTCTCTTCCATGGGCACCGACACGCCGCTCGCCGTGCTGTCGGAGCGGCCCCAGCTCCTCTTCAAGTACTTCAAGCAGCTCTTCGCGCAGGTGACCAATCCCCCGATCGATCCGATCCGCGAAGAGCTGGTCATGTCGCTGGTCACCAACATCGGCCCCAAGCCAAACGTGATGGCGGAAACCCCGGAGGCCTGCCGGCGCATCAAGGTGCAGCAGCCCATCCTGACGAACGCAGATCTAGAGAAGATCCGCCAGATCGCCGACCCGCACTTCAAGGGCAAGACTCTGCGCCTGTTGTTCCGCGTGGCGGAAGGCCCGGACGGCCTCGGCGCGGCCGTGGACGACCTCTGCCAGCAAGCCTCGCAGGCGATTAAGGACGGGTACAAGTTCCTGATTCTGAGCGACCGGGGCGTGAACGAGGAGTGGGCGCCGATCCCGAGCCTCCTCGGCATCTCGGCGGTCCACCACCACCTCGTCCGCGAGTGCAGCAGGACAGAAGTCGGCCTGATCCTTGAGACCGGCGAGCCGCGAGACGTGCATCATTTCGCGGGCCTCATCGGCTACGGCGCCGGCACGATCAATCCCTATCTCGTGTTCGAGACGCTCGTGGACATGGAGCGAGACGGCTACCTGCCGGAAGGCCTCGACGCGGCAACCGCCCAGACCAAGTTCATCAAGGCGATCAACAAGGGCCTGCTGAAAATCTTTTCCAAGATGGGCATCTCCACCGTGCAGTCGTACTGTGGCGCCCAGATCTTCGAGGCCATCGGCCTCAACCACGAGCTCGTGGACCGCTACTTCACGGGAACGGCTTCCCGGATCGAAGGGATCGGCATCCGCGAGATCGGCGAGGAGACATTGCGCCGGCACAAGCTGGCGTACGAGCCGGCGCCGATCCGCCAGCTCGACTTCGGCGGCGAAGTCCACTACCGCGTCCAGGGCGAGCACCACAACTGGAACCCCGACACGATTTACAAGCTCCAGCACGCCACGCATTCCAACGATCCCAAGACCTACAAGGAGTTCGCGGCGCTCGTCAACGACGAGAGCAAGCGGCGCTCGAACATCCGTGGGCTCTTGGAGATCAAGACCCTGCCTCAGTCGATTCCGTTGGAGGAAGTCGAGCCAGCGAAGGAGATCATCAAGCGCTTCACGACCGGCGCCATGTCCTTCGGCGCGATCAGCAAGGAGGCCCACGAGACCCTGGCGATCGCGATGAACCGCATCGGCGGGAAGAGCAACACCGGCGAGGGCGGCGAGGACCCGGGGCGCTTCGTGCCGCTCCCCAACGGCGACTCCAAGAACAGCGCGATCAAGCAGGTCGCTTCGGCGCGCTTCGGTGTCACCACGGACTACCTGGTCCACGCCAAGGAGCTGCAGATCAAGATGGCCCAGGGCGCGAAACCCGGCGAGGGCGGCCAGCTGCCTGGCCACAAGGTGGACGAGACCATCGCCAAGCTGCGCTATGCCACGCCTGGCGTACAGCTCATCTCTCCGCCCCCGCACCACGACATCTACTCGATCGAAGACCTGGCGCAACTGATTTACGACCTCAAGAACTCCAATCCGCAGGCGGACATCTCGGTCAAGCTCGTGGCGGAAATCGGCGTGGGGACCGTGGCCGCGGGCGTCTCCAAGGCGAAGGCCGACAAGGTGCTGATCAGCGGAGACTCCGGCGGGACCGGCGCCTCTCCGCTCTCTTCCATTAAATACGGCGGCATCCCGTGGGAGCTCGGCCTAGCCGAGACGCAGCAGACGCTGGTCCTCAACAATCTCAGGGGCCGGATCCGGGTGGAGACCGACGGACAGATGAAGACCGGCCGCGACGTCGTGATCGCCGCGTTGCTCGGCGCCGAAGAGTTCGGCTTCTCCACGGCCCCGCTGATCGTCGAAGGCTGCATCATGATGCGCAAGTGCCACCTCAACACCTGCCCCGTGGGGATCGCCACCCACGACCCCGCGCTCCGCGCCAAGTTCACCGGCCAGCCGGAGCACGTTGTGAACTACTTCTTCTTCGTGGCCGAGGAGGTACGCGAGTGGATGGCGAAGATGGGGTTCCGGAAGTTCGAGGAGATGATCGGCCGCACCGACAAGCTCAGGGCCCAGAAGGCGATAGACCACTGGAAAGCCAAGGGTCTGGACCTCTCCGCGATCCTTGCCCAACCCCAGGTCGGAGGTGACGTCGCCCGGTACTGTGTCGAGAAGCAGGACCACGGGCTGGACCGGGCCATCGACTGGAAGCTCATTGAGCTGTGCAAGGCGGCGATCGAACGCAAAACGCCGGTGCGGCTCGACCTCCCCATCCGCAACGTGAACCGGACCGTCGGGACGATCCTCTCCAGCGAGATCGCCAAGCGCTACCGGCTGGAGGGCCTGACGCCCGACACCATTCACCTCAAGTTCACGGGCTCGGCCGGCCAGTCGTTCGGCGCTTTCCTGGCACGCGGCGTGACGCTGGAGCTCGAGGGCGAGTCCAATGACTACCTGGGCAAGGGCCTGTGCGGCGGAAAGATTATCGTCTATCCTCCCAAAGCCTCCACGTTCGTTCCCGAGGAGACCATCCTGATCGGCAACACCTCCCTCTACGGCGCCACCCAGGGCGAATGCTACTTCTACGGAACAGCGGGGGAGCGCTTCGCCGTGCGCAACAGCGGCGCCCGGGCGGTCATCGAAGGCACCGGCGACCACGGCTGCGAGTACATGACCGGCGGGGTGGTCGTGGTCCTCGGCAGGACCGGACGGAACTTCGCGGCCGGGATGTCCGGCGGCATCGCCTTCGTCCTGAACGAGGCAGCCGCAAGGCCAAGGCGGTGCTGGAGGCCTGGGAGACGATGCTCCCGAAGTTTGTGAAGATCATGCCGATCGATTACAAACGGGTGCTGGCGGAGCGGAAGGCGGCGGCCGCCAAGGAGCAGGCGCAGAAGGACAAGGAACTCGTGGCCCATGGCTGATGTGAAGGGATTTCTGAAGTACGCCCGCGAGGGTCCCAAGCGTCGCCCGGTCGAGCTCCGCATCCAGGACTGGAAGGAGTTCTACGAGCCGATCCCCGAAGACAAACTGAAAGCCCAGGGCGCGCGCTGCATGGACTGCGGCGTGCCCTTCTGCCAGAGCAACCACGGCTGTCCGGTCGTGAACCTGATCCCCGAGTGGAACGACCTCGTCCACCGGGGCCGCTGGAAGGATGCCCTCAAGGCCCTGCACGCGACCAACAACTTCCCCGAGTTCACGGGACGCCTGTGCCCGGCCCCCTGCGAGTCGGCCTGCGTGCTTGGCATCAACAGTGACCCGGTGTCCATCCGGGTCATCGAGTGGAACATCATCGACAAGGGGTTCGACGAGGGCTGGGTGGCGCCCGTCCTACCGGTTTCCCGCACCGGCAAGACCGTGGCGATCGTGGGCTCTGGACCGGCCGGCCTCGCCGCCGCTCAACAGCTCGCGCGCGCGGGCCACAGCGTGACGGTCTTCGAGAAAGCGGATCGCATCGGCGGGCTGCTTCGCTACGGCATCCCCGACTTCAAGATGGAGAAGTGGGTGATCGACCGGCGGCTCGAGCAGATGAAAGCCGAGGGCGTGAAGTTCCAGACCAACGCGCACGTCGGCGTGGACTTCAGCCCGGACGAGCTACGCCGGCAGTTCGACGCGATTGGCCTGGCGCTCGGTGCCGAGCAGGCGCGCGAGCTCCCGGTGCCGGGACGCGAGTTGAAGGGCATCCACCTGGCCATGGACTACCTCGTCCAGCAGAACAAGCGCAACGCCGGCGATGTCCTCACCGAGGAGCCGATCACGGCCAAGGGCAAGCGAGTGGTCATCATCGGCGGCGGCGACACCGGCTCGGACTGTCTGGGCACGACTCACCGCCATGCCTGCCTCGAGGTGCACCAGTTCGAGCTGCTCCCCGAGCCCCCGCCGACGCGGGCGGACTCCACCCCCTGGCCGCTCTGGCCGATGCAACTGCGCTCCTCGCACGCGCATGAAGAAGGCTGCGACCGCCAGTGGAGCGTTTCCACGACGCGGTTCAGCGGCCATCACGGCCACGTCACCAAGCTACACGCGCACCGGGTCACGTTCGAGAACGGCCGGTTCATCCCCATGCCCGGCACTGAGTTCGAGATGGCGGTGGACCTCGTCCTGCTGGCGATGGGCTTCACCGGCCCGGTGAAGAACGGGCTGCTCGACAGCCTGGGCGTGAAGTACGACGCGCGCGGCAACGTGGCGGTGGACGAGAACTACATGACCAGCGTGGAGGGCGTGTTCGCGGGCGGCGACGTCAAGCGCGGCGCCTCGCTGATCGTGTGGGCCATCGCCGAGGGCCGCAAGATGGCCGCCGGCGTGGACAAGTACCTCCGCGCCGGACAACGGGTCGCTGTCGCCGTCTGAGCCTGCTCCTCCCTGCTGCGCCTAGCACGCGCGGCGTACCCCATGATCGCGTCACGAAAGACCGTCCTCTGGTTCCTCGGCGGCGCCGCGCTTTTGACCGGCCTCTACCTCACCCTCGACAAATTGAAAGACACCCTGGAAGCTCAGCAGGCGGATCGGCTGACCCAGGCGGTGGATCAGCTCAGAGACCGGAACCTTGAGATGCGGCTGGGCGGCATCTATGCCCTCGAGCGACTCGCCAGGACTTCTGAGAGCGAGTACTGGCCGATTATGGAGATCCTGACCGCCTTCGTACGAGAACGCACTTCGGTGACGAAGAACCAACCGCCGAAGGAGCCGCCCCTGCGCCTCGCTCTTGATATTCAAGCCGCGCTCGATGTCATCGGAAGACGTCGCCACACCTATAGAGACGGAGAAAGTCAACGGCTCGATTTACGGGGGACGGATTTGCGCCGGGCTCATTTAGCCGGAGCACAGCTAGCAGGGGCCATCCTCAGCGAGGTTCGTTTCGAAGAAGCCAACTTGGCTGGGATCGGCTTGGAGGAGGCGATTCTCAGGGCGGCTCACCTCGAGAATTCGAACCTTGCAGACGCGAAGATGCAAGGCGCCTTCCTTTTAAATACAAGCCTCAACGGGGCAAGACTCCGAAACGCAAATCTTCAAGGCGCTTTTCTGAGTGGAACTCGCTTTGATGGAGCAGACCTCCTGGGCACCGACCTTACGGACGCGAACGGCCTGACCTGGGAGCAGCTCAAGATGGCCAGAAAAGACAACAAAACCAGGCTGCCCGCTTACCTCTCGCTCAGAGCACGCTGAATCCTTGACCCTCCCGTCGGTCTTCTTTACCATACCTTCGAGCTAGCCAGCCATGCGCTATGCCACCGTCTGCATCGAGTCCCTCGGGTACGAGCTACCCAAGCACGTGGTCACCTCGGCCGAGATCGAGGCACGCCTCGCGCCGCTGTACGATCGCCTCCAGCTCCCGTACGGGCGGCTGGAGATGATGAGCGGCATCCGGGAGCGGCGGTTCTGGGAGGACGGCGTGAACCCCAGCGACGCCGCCGCCATGGCGGGACGTAAAGCACTCGACCAGGCCGGGATCCTCGGCCATGACATCGAGTGCATCCTCAACTGCTCTGTCTCGCGGGACTTCCTCGAGCCCGCGACCGCCTCGGTCGTCCACGAGAAGCTGAAGATCTCGCCCAAGGCCAGTCTCTTCGACATCTCGAATGCCTGCCTTGGCATGCTCAACGGCATGGCGGTGTTGGCCAACATGATCGAGCTGGGCCAGATCAAGCGCGGGCTCCTCGTCGCCGGAGAGAACGGCAAGCCATTGGTCGAGACGACCATCCGCCAACTGCTGGCGGACCCCACCATGACCCGCAAGAAATTCAAGGACGCCTTCGCGTCCCTGACCATCGGCTCAGGCGCGGCCGCCATCGTCATGACGCACGCCTCCGTGTCCAAGAGCGGCCATCGGCTCGCCGGTGGCATCGTGCGGACCGACTCGGAGCAGAACTACCTGTGCCGCGGCAGCGCCGATACGGGCCTGGACTCCAGCAGCCAGCCGGAAATGTCCACCCAGTCGGAAGAGCTCCTGCACCGGGGATGCGCTCTGGCCGGCCGGACGTGGGCGGATTTCAAGCACGAGCTGGGCTGGACCGACGCGGACGTCACCAAGACGTTCTGCCATCAGGTGGGCGTCGCGCACCGCCGCCTGCTCTTTGAGACCCTGAAGCTCGACCCCGCGATCGACTACCCGACCGTCGAGTTTCTGGGCAACATAGGCTCCGCGTCCTTGCCGATCACGATGGCGCTCAGCATCGAAGCGGGACACGTCAAGCGCGCGGAGAAGCTGGCCCTGCTGGGCATCGGCAGCGGCCTGAACTGCATGATGCTGGGCGTCGTCTGGTAAGCCGCGTGGTGCCCTTCCGGGACCTCTACCCGTTTCGTTCCCAGTACCTGACGCTTTCGGGCTGGAAGTACCACTATGTCGATGAAGGGTCCGGTGATGCGCTCGTCATGCTCCACGGCAACCCGACCTGGTCCTTCTACTACCGGGCCCTGATCGCCGCGTTCAGCCCCACGCACCGGGTCGTCGCCCCCGACCACGTGGGCTGCGGGCTGTCGGACAAGCCCCAAACGTACACGTACACCCTCGCGCAACATATCAATAACCTGGAAGCCCTGCTGGACACGCTCAAGCTCGAGCGGCTCACGCTGTTCCTGCATGATTGGGGCGGGCCGATCGGCATGGGCTACGCCCTGCGCCATCCGGAACGGGTGAAACGGTTCGTGGTCTTCAACACTGCGGCGTTTCCCGCGTCCCGGATTCCGCTCCGGATCAACGTCTGCAAGCTGCCCGGCTTCGGCGCGCTGGCGGTGCGCGGGTTGAACGCCTTCGCCGGGTTGGCGCCAGCCATGGCCTGCGCCAAACGCGAGCGCATGAGCACGGCCGTCAAGGCCGCCTATCTCGCCCCGTACGACAGCTACGCGCATCGGGTTGCGATCCTGCGCTTCGTGCAGGACATCCCCATGCGTCCGTCGCATCCGACGTACCGGTTGCTGGCGGAGATCGGACGCGGGCTGGCCCTCTTCGAGGACCATCCGATGCTGATCATCTGGGGCGCGCAGGACTGGTGCTTCACCACCGACTTCCTGAAAGAGTGGCAGGCGCGGTTCCCGAAGGCCGAGGTGCGTCTGGTGCCCGATGCCGGCCACTACGTGGTGGAGGACGCGCACGAACGCATCATCCCCTGGGTGCGCGAGTTCCTCTCAAAGCACCCGATCGCATGACGGTGCGTGTCATTCTGAGCGAAGCGAAGAATCTAGCTTACAAGCAACTGCGGCCCTTCACTTTGTTCAGGGTGACAACAGGGAGACGATTTTAACGATGGCTGCTCTTACCTCGCAAACCGAAACCAGGGCGGACTCCGCGCTCCTCAACATCGCCGCCCACCTCCCGCTTCTGGCGGATCGGCGCCCCGACCGGCCGGCGGTTATCCATCCCCAAGTCGGCGCTCCCCTGACGTTCCGGCAACTCAACGAGGAATGCGACCGCTACGCCTGGGGGCTGACCCGCCTGGGTGTCGGACACGGCACCCGCACGTTGTTGATGGTGAAACCGGGCAGGGCTTTCTTCAGCCTGACCTTCGCCCTCTTCAAGCTGGGTGCGGTGCCGGTGCTGATCGATCCCGGCATGGGCAAGGCGAACCTCTTGGGCTGCATCGAGGAAGCCACGCCCGAAGCCTGCATCGCGGTCCCCGTCGTGCACGCCGCCCGCGTCTTCTTCCCGCGTGCGTTCCGCAGCGTGAAGCTGGCGGTCACGGTCGGGCGACGGTGGTTCTGGGGCGGCCCCACGCTGGCCCGGCTACGTGAATCCACCTTGCAGGCGTTTCCTTGCGCCCCGACACGTGCGAGCGACATCGCTGCGATCGCATTCACCTCCGGCAGCACAGGAGCCCCCAAAGGCGTCGTGTACGAACATGGGATGTTCGCCGCGCAGGTCCGCGAACTGCGCGACTTCTACGGTATCCAAGAAGGCGAGGTGGACCTCGCAGCCTTTCCGCTCTTCGCCCTCTTCAGCGTCGCCATGGGCGTGACCGTCGTCATCCCTGACCTGGACCCGACCCGGCCGGCTCAGGTGGATCCCGCCCTGTTCGTCGCCGCCATCCAACGGTACCGCATCACGCAGTCGTTCGGCTCGCCCGCCATCTGGGACCGCGTGGGCCGCTACTGCGTGGAGCGACAGTTGACGCTGCCCTCTCTCCGGCGTGTGCTCATGGCCGGAGCGCCCGTGTCGCCGACGGTGCTGGAGCGGGTCCATCGCATCCTGCCTGACTCCGCCGACGCCCACACGCCTTACGGCGCGACGGAGGCATTGCCGGTCTCCTCCATCACCGCGCGCGACGTCCTGCGCGACACCGCCGCGAAGACCCGCGCCGGCAAAGGCACCTGTGTCGGCAGGCCGTTTCCGGAAATCACCTTGCGGGTCATCCGCATCACCGACGAGGCAATCCCAGCCTGGGACGACCGGCTGGTCCTTCCACACAGCCAAATCGGCGAGCTGGTCGTCAAAGGCCCCGTCGTCACCCGCGAATATTTTCGGCGAGAACGGGATAGCGCGCGCGCCAAGATCAAGGACGGCGACGCCTGGTGGCACCGCATGGGCGATGTTGGCTACTTGGACGAGCAGGGTCAGGTCTGGTTCTGCGGGCGCAAGGGGGACCGGGTGCAGACCACATCCGGCACGCTGTTCACCGACCCCTGCGAAGCGATCTTCAACCAGCACCGGGACGTGTGTCGCTCGGCCCTCGTGGGGGTCGGGCCTGCGGGGCGCCAACGTCCGGTGATCGTCATCGAGCCACAGCCGGGCAGGTTTCCCGCGACGGCTGACGAGGTCACCCGATTCAGGGACGAGCTGCTGCAGATGGGAGCGGCCTATCCAGTCACTGCCGGGATCACCACGGCGCTGTTCCACCGGGCCTTTCCGGTGGACGTGCGCCACAACGTGAAAATTTCGAGAGACAAACTTGCAGCATGGGCATCACGGCAGAATCCCTCTCCCCTGGAGGGAGAGGGCGAGGGTGAGGGGGAACAAGGATGAAGGCACTGGTCACCGGCGGTGGGGGCTTTCTCGGCCGGCACATCGTGAAGAAGCTGCTGGCGCGCGGCGACAGCGTGCGAATCCTGGGGCGCCGGTGCTATCCCGATTGGGAAGCCAGAGGCGTGGAGACGCTCAGCGCTGACCTTCAGGATAGAGCGGCCGTCGAGCGCGCGTGTCTCGGGATGGACGCCGTCTTTCACGTCGCAGCGCGGGCGGGCTACTGGGGCGCGTGGGACTCCTACTATGGCCCCAACGTCGTCGGCACAGAGAACGTGCTCAGCGGCTGCAGGAGGGCCGGCGTGCGCAAGCTGATCTATACCAGCACACCCAGCGTCGTGGCGGCCCGCGGCCATCTGGAACACGTGGATGAGCGCGTGCCCTACCCGGAAAAGTTCGAGTGCCCTTATCCGGCCACCAAGGCCTTGGCCGAGCAGCTCGTCCTCAAGGCGAACGGCGTGGATGGCCTCCTGACGGTCTCCGTGCGACCCCATTTGATCTTCGGGCCGGGGGACCCGCACCTGTTCCCACGCATCATCGAGCGGGGACAGAAGGGCCAGTTAATCCAGGTGGGAGACGGGACCAACAAAGTGGACGTCGTCTACGTGGAGAACGCGGCCGACGCGCACCTCCTGGCTGCTGAACGGTTGGGCCGGGCGCCGATCGACGGCCAAGCGTACTTCATCTCCCAGGGGGCGCCCGTGGTGCTGTGGGCCTGGATCAACACGATCCTCGAACGACTGGGCCTCTCGAGGGTCCGACGGAAAATGTCCTACCGAACTGCGAGGACTATTGGAGCCGTCCTGGAAAAAGCCTATACTGTATTGCCGATACGGGGAGAACCGCGGATGACCCGGTTTCTGGCCGACCAGTTGGCCACGTCGCATTACTTCGATATCTCGAAGGCGCGGCGGGAACTCGGGTACGAGCCACGCGTCAGCACCGAAGAAGGGCTGGAGATCACCTTAAAGAGCTGGAAGGCCGCATGAACTCGCCCCGATGAACAACCACCGCCGCATCGTCATCACCGGCATCGGCCTCACGTCGCCCAACGGCAACACCCTCGCCGAGTACCGGGCGAACCTGCTCAAGGGCGTCTCCGGCGTCGTCTGGTTCGAGACCCGCTACATCGGCAAGGTGCTCGCGGGCGTCTGCACCTACGATCCCCTCAAGTATCAGATGAAGAAGGAGGTGCGGCGAGGCACCAGGGCCGGCTCCATCTCGATCTATTGTTGCCAGGAAGCGGCGGCGGACGCGCGGCTTGACGTCACGGCCATCGACAAGAGCCGCGTCGGAGTCTATCTGGGCGTCACCGAGCACGGCAACGTCGAGACCGAAAACGAGATCTATAATCTCAGCCAGTTCAACTACGACACCAAGTTCTGGTCCCACCATCACAATCCCCGCACGGTGGCCAATTCCCCGGCGGGCGAGGTCACGCTGAACATGGGGATCACCGGGCCCCACTATACGATCGGCGCCGCCTGCGCCGCGGGGAACGCCGGCCTGATCCAGGGCGTGCAGATGCTGCTGCTGGACGAGGTGGACGTGGCCTTGGCCGGCGGGGTCTCGGAGAGCATCCATACGTTCGGCATCTTCGCCAGCTTTGCGAGTCAGGGCGCGCTGGCGAGCCACCCCGATCCGACCAAGGCCTCGCGGCCCTTCGACCGCGACCGGAACGGCATCGTGTGCTCGGAGGGTGGCTGCGTCTTCGTGCTCGAACGCCTGGAGCACGCCGAAGCCCGCGGTGCCAGGGCCTACGGCGAGATCGTGGGCTACCACATGAACTCCGACGCCTCGGACTTCGTGCTCCCCAACGCTCAGCGCCACGTCGAGTGCATGCAGGCGGCGCTCAAGCGGGCGGGCATCGCCCCGCAGGATATCGACATCGTCAGCACGCATGCGACGGCGACCCCCCTGGGGGACATCCAGGAGTGCCAGGCCCTGCGCACGGTGTTTGGCGACTGCCCCAAGACGCATTTCAACAACACCAAGAGCTTTATCGGCCACGCCATGGGGGCCGCCGGCGCCCTCGAATTGGCTGGAAACCTTCCGGCTTTCGACGACGGCCTCGTCCACCCGACCATCAACGTGGATCACCTGGACCCCCAGTGTGAAATCCCGAATCTGGTGCTGCACAGGCCGAAAAAACTGTCCAGGGTGGACTATATCCTGAACAATTCGTCCGGCATGTTGGGCATCAACTCGGTAGTTATTGTAAAAAGGGTCTAATTAGTGTATTTTCTGTCGCCAACTGAGACCGGCCGACCTCGGGGACGTCTCGATATGACGAACGACCAGATCAGGCAAGCCGTCCTTCAGATCATCAGCGTAATCGCGCCCGATGAGGACCTCACCCACCTCAAGAGCGACGTGCCTCTCCGAGACCAGCTCGAACTGGACTCGATGGATTTCCTAGACATCGTGATGGAGCTGCGCAAGCGGTACAGCGTCGAAGTGCCTGAAGCCGACTATGGACAGTTGGCCAGCCTGGACAGTTGCGTGGCCTATCTCGCGCCCAAACTCACAGCCAAGTAACTGGGCCTTTGACAGCCCCCAGACGGACTGATACCGTTCCCCTCGGACGACCGTGACCGAGAGGGTCGACATGGCTCCGATTCACTACGACGTCATCATCATCGGCGCGGGCATGTCGGGCCTGGCTGCCGCCATCCGCCTGGCCTACTTCGAGAGGAAGGTGCTGGTGCTGGAGCGCCACTACGCGGCCGGTGGCCTGAACTCCTATTACGCGCTGGGCGGCTATCAGTTCGACGTCGGCCTGCACGCCATGACCAACTATGTGCCGCCGGGAACCCGCGGCGCCCCCCTCACGAAGCTCTGCCGGCAACTGCGGCTCAGGCCTGAGGACTTTGCCTTAGTGCCCCAGTACCAGTCCGAGATCCGGTTTCCCGGCATCATGCTCCGCTTCAACAACGACTTTGAGTGCTTCATCCAGGAGGTCATCGAGCACTTCCCTGCCCAGAAGGACAATTTCCTCCGTCTCGTGCGCTGCATCCGGGACTACGACGAGTTCGATCTCGAGGCGAAACCCATCTCCGGCCGGCAGGTGGTCTCGAGCTACCTCACCGATCCCCTGCTGATCGACATGCTCTTCTGCCCCCTGATGATCTACGGCAACGCGGCAGAGCGTGACATGGAGTTCGGCCAGTTCGTGGTGATGTTCAAGAGCATCTTCTGCGAGGGTCTGGCCCGGCCCCGCGAAGGGGTCCGGCGCGTCATTAACGTCTTGCGCCGGAAGGTGCGGGAGGTCGGCGGCACCGTCCGGATGAGGTGCGGGGTGATGGCCCTGCATGTCAAGGACGGCCGCGTCCGCTCTGTGGAGTTGGACAGCGGCGAGACGCTCACGGCCGATACCATCCTCTCCTCAGCCGGCTACGTCGAGACCCTGAGGCTCTGCGACGACTGCGAGCCGGAGCCGCTCGACCCGCTCGCCGGACGCCTGTCGTTCGTGGAGATCATCTCCATTCTGGACGCGCCCCTGAAACACCTCGGCTACGACACCACGATCGTGTTCTATAACACCGAAGAGGCCTTCCACTACGAGGTGCCCAAGGAGCTCGTGGACCCGCGGAGCGGCGTCATCTGCTGTCCCGACAACTTTCTCTACGACAAGCCTCTTCCTAAGAGCGTGATGGGAGGTGCTACAATTCGTCCCGGATTTCCGGGACCGCATCGTGTTCACGGACTTCTTCACGCCTCGGACCATCAAGCAGTGGACCGGCCACCTGAACGGAGCGGTGTACGGCATGCCCGGCAAAATCAAGACGGGACGCACGCACCTGGAGAACTTGTTCATCTGCGGGAACGACCAGGGGTTCCTGGGGATCGTGGGCGCGATGCTGAGCGGCATCTCGATGGCCAACCTGCACGTCCTGAAAAAATAATGGCGCAAGACTGGCTCAGAGACGCCAAGCCCGAGTATGACGTGATCGTCATCGGCTCGGGGCTTGCCGGCCTGACCGCCGCCAACCGGCTGGCAACCTGCGGCTACGCAGTCCTGCTGCTTGAGCACCACTACAACTTCGGAGGCATGGCGACGTGGTTCAAGCGCAAGGGTGGGCACATCTTCGACATCTCGCTCCATGGCTTTCCCATCGGCATGGTCAAGACCTGCCGCAAGTACTGGACGCCCGACATCGCGGAGTCCGTCGTCCAGCTCAAGGGCATCCGCTTCGACAACCCCCAGTTCTCCTTCACGACGACCTTCGACAGGGCCGACTTCACCGACAAGCTGGTCACCCACTTCAAGATCCCGGCGGAGCGGGTCGAGGAGTTCTTCAAGTTCACCCGCGGCATGAACTTCTACGACGACCAGAAGATGACCACCCGCGAGCTCTTCGAGCGCTACTTCCCCGGCCGTCTCGACGTGTGGCGCCTGCTGATGGAGCCCATCGCCTACGCCAACGGCTCCACGCTCGACGACCCCGCCATTACCTTCGGGATCGTCTTCTCCAACTTCATGAGCAAGGGGGTCTACACCTTCCAGGGTGGTACGGACAAGCTCATCATGAAGATGAAGGCGACGCTCAAAGCCAACAAGGTGGACCTCCGCCACCATGCGCTGGTGGAGAGGGTGCTGGTCGAGAAGGGCCGGGTGACGGGCGCGATCTGCAACGGACGGACGATCCGCGCGAAGGCCGTGCTCTCGAACGCCAACCTCAGATCCACCATTCACAAGCTGGTAGGGGATGAGCACTTCGATCCGGACTTCCTCCGGGAGGCGGCGGCGGTCCGCCTCAACAGCAGCAGTTGCCAGGTGTACATGGGCGTCCGCAAGGGTGAGTCCATCCCCTACATCGGGGACCTGTTCTTCACCTCGACCCATCCGGTGTTCGACTCGGACGCCCTGAACGCCATGGAGGTGACGAGTCGCACCTATTCCTTCTACTATCCGGACACCCGGCCGGGGTCCGACCGCTACTCGATCGTCTGCTCGACCAACGCCAACTATGAGGATTGGATGAAGCTGTCGGAAGAAGACTATAAGCGCGCGAAGGAGACGCTCATCAGGGGCGTGGTGGAGACCCTCGAGAAATATCTCCCCGGGGTCTCCGCCCAGATCGACCATCTGGAAGCGTCCACCCCGCGGACCTTCGAGTATTACACCCGCCACGTGGCGGGCGCGTCGTTCGGCACGAAGTTCGAGGGCTTGAAGATCAGCCAGAACCTGCCGAAGCAGATCGGCGGGCTCTTCCACGCGGGCTCCGTCGGCATCATCATGTCCGGCTGGCTGGGCGCCATCAACTACGGAGTCATCGTGGCGAACGAGGTGGACAAGTACTTGCAGCCGGGGTCATCGCCGTCAGCCGAGGACGCAACGGCCCTGGCCCTGAGCGCGACAGAAGCGCGTCGTGTTTGACTTTCGCGATCAGACCGTGGTCGTGACCGGGGGCACCCGCGGCATCGGCCGGGCCATCACCCGGCGCTTCCTCGACGCCGGCGCGACGGTCGTGGCCACCTACACGGCCAACGACGCGGCGAAGGACGAATTCAGGGATTCCCTCGGACCGGCCGCTAAGAATCTCCACCTGTGCAAGTTCGACGTCGCTGAGTACGCGCAGGTCGAAGTCTTCTACAAGGACCTGGACGCGCAGCACAAGAATTTCTCCGTCCTCGTGAACAATTCCGGCATCCGCAAGGACGCCGTCCTGGCGATGATGAGGCCGGAGGACTGGCAGAAGGTGCTGGACGTCAACCTCACCGGCGTCTTCTACATGTCCAAGCTCGCCGTGCACCGGTTCATGGCGAACCGCTACGGCCGCATCATCACGATCACGTCACCGGCCAGCCGCTTCGGGTTCGAAGGACAGGCGAACTACGCCGCGTCCAAGGCTGGCCAGATCGCGATGTCCCGCTCGCTGTCGAAGGAGGTCGCCTCCCGCGGGATCACGGTGAACTGCGTGTCGCCGGGGTTCATTGACACGGACTTCCTGGCGGGCATTTCGGAGAAGCTCCGCAAGGAGTACCTGGCGTCGATCCCGCTCAAGCGGTTCGGGACGCCCGACGAGGTCGCGGCCTGCGTACTGTTCCTGGCTTCCCGGGAGGCCGGCTACATCACAGGGTCGGTCCTCTCGGTGGACGGAGGGCTGTAGCGTGAGCCAGCGCACGGAGGAGATTCTCACCCTGCTCCCTCACCGCCCGCCGTTCCTCTTTCTGGACGAGATCCTCGAGCGAGACAGCCAGCACATCAAGGCCGCCAAGACCCTTCATCCGGATGAGCCGTACCTGGCCGGGCATTATCCTGGGCGGCCCATCATGCCCGGCGTGCTGATCTGCGAATGCGTGTTTCAGGCGGGCGCGGCGCTGCTGTTCGGCCGGGGTGGGCTCGATCCGCAGAAGATCCCGGTGCTCACCAAGATCCAGAACGCCCGCTTCCGGCGGCCCGTCTTTCCAGAGGCCAAGCTGGTCATCGAGGTGGAGATCGTGGAGGAGGTCGGACCTGCCCTGATCATGAAGGGCTCGGTCAGCGTGAACGGCCAGAACGTCCTGCGCACCGAGTTCGTCGTCGCCATGGCGGACATCGGCGAGGGGCCTGACATCAGGGGGCTAGCGTGAGTTTTCTCGGGTTCGACGGTAGGACCATCGTCGTCTTCGGCGTGGCCAACAAGAAGAGCGTCGCCTACCAGATCGGACAAGTGCTGGAAGCAGAAGGCGCCACCGTCGTCTATGTCGTCCGGTCGAAGGAGCGTAAGGACAGTGTGGCGAAGCTGCTCCCGAAAGCCGAGATTCACGTCTGTGACGTGGCGCGGGACGAGGAAATTCTCGCCGTGGCCCGCGACATCACGAACGGTCATCCGACGATCCACGGGCTCGTGCACTCCATCGCTTTTCTGGATTACGAAGGCGGGAACAGGCCCTTCCATGAGACGGCCCGGAAGGCCTTCCTCCAGTCCGTGGACATCTCCTGCTACTCGCTCATCGCCATCGCAAACGCCTTCAAGAACCACCTCGCACCTGATGCGTCTGTCGTCGCGCTCTCCATCTCCACCACCAAGATGGCGGCCGAGAACTACGGCATCATGGGCCCGGTGAAGGCCGCGCTCGATTCGACCATCTGCTTCCTCGCCAAATCGTTTAGTGCGTTCTCCAACGTCCGCTTCAACTCGGTCAACCCCGGACTGCTCAAGACCTCGGCCTCCGCTGGCATCCCTGGCTACGCGGATTACTATCTGTACGCGGAAAAACTGACGCTGCGGAAGAAGGGCGTGACGACGCAGGAAGTCGCCAACGCGGCGGCGTTTCTCCTCAGCGAGCGCGCGTCGGGGATCAACGCCCAGGGGATCGTCCTGGACGCAGGCATGGCGGTCAACTACTTCGACAAGGACATTATGCGGCGCGCGCTCCGGCCCGATTAACCTCACTTCCCTCTCCCCTGGAGGGAGAGGGCGAGGTTGAGGGGGAATTCATTGTTGTGGGTCCTGTCACCGAGCCACCCTGACGTGCTCATGGCCTTTCGCCGTCGCAGCCCCGCAGACTCGGCTGCAGGCCCTTCCGCTCCGCCCGGGTCCCGCTCGGCGGCCCCCGCATCCGAAATCAAGGTGGCCTCACCGCTCACTTTGGGGAGGGACAGGGCGAGGAGAATTTCCGTTTATTCTGAGTCTGTTGAAGGATTCCGATAATGATCACGGTAACAAAACCCACCGATGAAAATTACAAGGTCTCCGTATCGAGATGACATCAGGCAGTTCGAGTTTCGGCGCAAAATTAAACAGGAACAGGGTTTATGAGACCAACCTATTTGGAATTGGTAGCGCTGAACCCTCTTTTAAATCGTAAGAGTCCAGAAGAGATCGCGGCGTTAATCGATACCATTGAAGAATGCGGTTACCAATGGAATCCAACAGATAAACAGTTTTTTAATCCTGAACTTGGTCGTGGTTTAAGGACTCAAGGTCTAGACCTTTTTGCTCCTGATGAATTCAAAGAAGACCATCTCACCAGGATGGCTGCAATCCAAAATGATCCTGGAGGCTATGCAAAGTATGCTTATGGCATGAAGCTCTGGCAAAGGTATTCGGGAAAGTTCCTTTTAGTTTTTGTGTTGACTCTATTATTCGGGTGGATTGTCTTACCTGTTGAGATCTGGCTCGTAGCTCTCGGTCTAATTATTTTGTCGTTTCTAATTTTTAAAAAGCTTGCCTTTTGGCCAATTACAGAATCGGGGTACAAGGGCCCAGGATATCCTTAGTCGACAGCGATTCCGGCTCAGGCGGATTGGTGGTGGAGGACCATCAATTGGCTGGCGCGCAAGGATAGGGTAGCGTAAGTTCGACCGCTGTTGTCGACAAACTCCACCACAAACACGTCCGGACCAAGCATCTCGACGATCGTGCCGACCTGACCACGGCGCAATCCTCGTTCGGGGAGATCTTCCGTCAACGCCACCACATCGAGCAGTTTAATTTCGGTGCTCATGAACAGCTCCTTTTTCTCACAGTACATAGCACGTGATCAGTCGAGCGAAATCTTCACCGTGGCGGACTATCCACAGACTGCGAATCGCTATTCAATTCTTCAGCGTCTTTGGCTGTGAACCCCAGAATGGCTGCAAACATACGCGCCTTGTGGCGTCCGCGCGGATGCTCAGAACTTAGGCAGTAGTCCCGTAGCTTCTTCAAATCGACAATGGCCCGCTCGGGGTTGGGCAACTTCATGTCTCATGGTTAGACACCAGAAATCTGAGAAGGTTTAATTTCGTGGCGGTCTTGAGGAAAGCTAAAGAACTGGAATGTCACTCAAACTGACTAGGCTGGGCCGATGGGCTAGCACGGCGATCACAAACTTCCACGCGAATCACTCAGGACCTCAAATTTGTACCTATGCACAAAAGTATAGTCTAGGGCGGTGTGACCACGTCTCCATAATGTCGCTGCCATTACATAATTTGTGAGAACCTCACCTGTCCGGCATCCGTCCTTCACATCTCATTCGATCCCGTTCCCCTCTGTAACCCTGCATCCGTACACACTTTTATGATGGCATTTGAGCTGTCCTAATTTGTCTCAGCCGCAAACGGCTGGTACGGCCTTTGCAAATCTACGATTAGGTTCCCCAGCAACACAAAAACCGGAGGTCGTGCCATGTTGGAAAGCATGCTGCTGACACTCTGGCTCATGTCAGCGTCAATGCCCGAAGGCTGTGCAGTGACGGGCACGGTTTTTCACTCAACAGAGCAGACCTTTGCGCTGCTTCACAGCGACTGCCTCATCGATATCCAGCGACAAGATCGCTGGATCATCATGACTTCACCGCGATGGGTCGTCGCCGTGGAGATCCCGCCGACATTCGGGAAGCGCCAGTTTACTTACTCCTGGGGCTCGCCCTGGGCCCTGTTTGGAGCCGGACCGACGACCAGCGAGTGGATACCGGTAGCAGTGGGCCATCGCACAGGTCTGTAGGGCGCTCACACGGACTTGGCGGGGCCAGTGGTCTTGCGCAGTAGGATCTCGGAGGAGCCGGGGATCAGCAAATGCAAGATCGGGCCGATTTCCTTGTAGCCGTTGCGCTCATAGAACCGCCGGGCCTGGTGATTGAAATCGGACGCGCATACGAAGAGATTCTTGGCCCGCTGGAAGACCACTCTCTCTAGATGGGCCAGGAGCGCGCGGCCATACCCTCGGCCCTGGACTGACACGGCGATGGCAAATAGTTCCAGATAGTCGCCGAAGAGAAAGCGCTGACGAAGGAAAGCTTTGTAGTTCAATCTTTTCCAGGGATCAAGATCACCAAGCAGCCGGATCACAGCCGCAAGGTCATCCGGCTTGTATGATCTAATGGTTGCCGGGGAGGGGAGCATGGTCCGAAGAAACGTTGCACCGATCAAGCAGCGCGGTGACGGTCACCGGCTGAAGACCCCTTTTCAGCAGTTCCTGCGACAGGTCTTCTACCACGGCGCGGGTGTGCAAGCCCTTGCCGTTGGCGTGGAAGACGACGATGCTGCCGCCGCGCAGTCTCGTTTTCAGGTCCTCGAGCATCCGCTCCGGCGACAGGCGCGGATCGGGATCCCCTGAGACGACGTTCCAGAGAATGAACCGCAGCCCCAGCGTCCCCGCGACCTCCACGGTGGTGTCATCGTACTCGCCGTAGGGCGGCCTGAACAACAAGCCTCGACGGTCAAAACGCTTCTCGAGCATCGTGACTGGTCTGCTGATCTCGGCGCGCTGGTGGTCCATGTCCAGCGCCGGCAGGTGGGCGTGGACCTGGCCGTGCGTTCCGATCTCAAAGAAGGGCACGGACAACAGGATCTTGACCTGGGTCTCGTGCGTCGCGATCCACCGGCCGGACAGAAAGAACGTGGCCGGAATGCGGCGCTCCATAAGCATGGCAATCAAGGAAGCGTCGTACCCGGCTCCCTCGCGCACCGGACACATGTCGAAGGTCAAGGCCACAGCCTTGCAACTCGGCGGGCCGGACCGGATGACTTGAGCCATACCGTCGCCTAACGGCAAGACGGTGCTCCCAAGGAGCACGCACACGGCAAGCGCTCTCTTCGGTGTCACGGCTTCTTTTCTGGCGTAGCCTTCGGTGGATGTTCTACCTTGAGGATATTGACGTCAAACGTGAGATCTTTGCCGGCGAGAGGATGGTTGGTGTCGATCACCACCGAGTCACCTTTGATCTCGAGCACCTTGGCTGACTGGCCGGTCGCAGATCGCAGCATCGCGCCTACTTTGGCTTCTGGCGGCACGTTCTTCTTCGGCACCGTGATGATTCTCGTCTTGTCGTAGAGGCCATAGGCATCCGCCGCCTGTATCGTCACGCGTTTCTTGTCCCCGGCCCTCAGGCCGACCAACGCCTTCTCCAGACCGGAAATGATCTGGTGGCCGCCATGCACGTAGGAAAACGGCGCCTGGCCGGCCGTGCTATCCGCCACCGTCTTGTCCGGCAGCGTCAACGTGTACTCCAGGGTCACTTGCATCCCGTCCGCGATCTGCAGCGCCTTCTCGGCAGAGGCCTGCCCGTTCAGCCATGTGCCGCTTACGACCAACGCCGCCGACACCGCCGCAATTCCTGCCCGCCTCATGACTCGCTCCTTTCATCCGAAGTATGCGGCCAGCATACCACAGCCTCTCTGCAGGATGAGAGAAAAAACTCTCCACTCTGGGGAAAAGACCTGGTAAGATGCGGGCGCCATGAAGCTCCATCCCGTCATCCTGCGGCTCTTGCCAGAGGATCTGCGCCTCCGTGGGCTGGCGCGCCTGCAGGCCCAGAGCCGGCGTGCGCGCGAGGCCTTGGCGCTGAGTTGCGAAGCCAGCGGGGTCAGCCTCGGGCCACTGGAGAAGGGTGACCGCAATGCCCCGCTTCCCTTCCGCGGGACCTTCTGGTCCCTCTCGCACAAGCCGCGGTTCGTGGCGGCCGTCGTGGGACCCGTGCCCATCGGCATCGACATCGAGGAGATCACGCCCCGCACCGAGGGGCTCCTCGATTACATCGCGAGCACAGCGGAATGGGCGCTGGCGGATCTGAGCTGGGAGACGTTCTTCCGCTTCTGGACGGCGAAAGAGGCCGTGCTGAAAACCGTCGGCGTGGGCCTCGCGCACCTTACGAAGGCCCGCATCCACGCGATCCTCGACCCCGACAATCTCATCGTGGCGTACGCCTCCAAGCTTTGGGCTGTGCGCCACTTCCGCTTCCAGGATCACATCGTCTCGCTGACGCACGACGGCCACGAGATCACCTGGAACCTTGTGCTCGAACCCCACGTCCTCGACAACCCCGTACCCGTTCCACCGCAGCCACAGGCATAAG
>VBOF01000320.1 GCA_005877855.1 Nitrospirota bacterium
GACCCGAAACCTACTGGTATCCCGACGCGCCGGACTCCCTGGCCTCCTACCGGGTGACGGCCACGACACCGCCCGGCTGGGAGGTGATCGGGCAGGGTGGTCTGATCGCCCACGAGGCCAGAGCCGATGCGACCGTCACGACCTGGGACGCCTCGGCGCCGGCTGAAGGCCTGACGTTGGCGGCTGGGAAGTTTGTCGTGGTGATGCGGATGAGCGGCAACACGGAGATCGCGACCTACCTCTATCCTGAGGACACGGGGTTGGCGGACGAATACCTGGCGGCCGCCGCGGCCTACCTGGATGCGTATGAGAGAGTGCTCGGCCCGTATCCCTTTCCGCGCTTCTCCATCGGGGAGAATTTCTTCGCCAGCGGGCTTGGCATGCCGTCCTACACGCTGCTTGGAGCCGGCTCGATCCGTCGCCACTACACGCAGCCCTACGCCCTGGGTCATGAGATCGTGCATTCCTGGATCGGCAATCACGTCTTCAACGACCATGGCGGAAACTGGGCGGAAGGGCTGACGACCTATCTGGCGAACTACTACTGGCACGAGATCGAAGGCGATCTGCAGAAGGCCCGCGAGGAGCGGCGGATGATGTTGCTGAGCTACGCCGTGTATGTCCCGCCCGATCAGGACTATCCGGTCGTGCGGTTCAAGCAGAAGTCCGATCAACGCGACAACGCGATCGGTTACAACAAGGCCGCCATGGTCTTTCATATGCTGCGCCGGGAGATCGGCGACGACCGGTTCTTCGCGGCACTCCGCACGCTGGTGGCCGAGTACGGGGGCCGGCGGATCGGCTGGCGGGAGCTGGAGGCGCTCTTCAGCCGGGTATCCTCGCGCGACCTGCGCCCGTTCTTCACTCGGTGGATCGAGCAGGCGGGCGCCGCCGATGTGAAGGCCGAGGCCGATCCGGACTATCACGTGTTCCGTCGGATTCCCCGCAGCGAACTGCATTCTATGCTCAACCTGTTCGCGACCGACCCGCGCCGGATGGTGGTGATTCCGGATGGAGGGACTGCCGCCGGGGCGCCCTATCGAGAACTCGCGGAGCGGGTTGCCAAACAGGAAGGTGTCGTGCTGCGGTCGGCCGACGAAGTCGCCGCGGCCGGGAAGGATCTTCGCGACGCATCGGTCTTATTACTGGGAGGGCCGAGCGCGGGGCCGGCCTTTGCGTGGGCGGCCCGCGGCCTGCCGCCCGGGGCGGCGCTCCGGCCGGATGGGTTTCGAGTCGGGAACAAAGACTATCACGGCAGCGGGATGGCGTTGCTGCTGTCCTTCCGGAACCCGGATGATCCCACGCATGTCGTTTCCGTGTTCTACGGTCTCTCGCCGGAGGCGGTGAAGCCGGTCTCGCGCCTCCTGTTCTTCTATGGATGGAACAGCTACCTGGTCTTCGAGAACGGCGCGGTGATTGCTCGCGGCGATGAACCGCCTCGTCACAGGGACAGCGCGCCGGCCGGCGCCAAGACCGAGCAGCATCTGCGCAATATCCGCCAGCTCACGCACGGCCGGCAGAACGCCGAAGCCTATTTTTCCTTCAACGGGCAAGCCCTGATTTTTCAATCCACGCGGGACGGGCGCGGCTGCTACCAGCAGTACGTGATGAGACTGGACGGAAGCGACGTGCGGATGGTCAGCACGGGTCGGGGCACCACCACCTGCGGCTATTTCCTGTCCGGGGACCGGCGGGTGCTCTTCTCGTCCACGCACGCCAAGAGTCCGGAGTGCCCGCCAAAGCCGTCGGCCCAGGGCCGGTACCTCTGGTCCCTGGATGATTACGACATCTACACGGCGACCATCCGCGGCGAGGACCTCGTCCGGCTGACGGCGACGCCCGGCTACGACGCCGAGGCGACGATCGCGCCGGACGGCTCTCGCATCGTCTTCACCTCGGTCCGCGACGGCGACCTGGAGATCTATTCCATGCGGCTGGATGGCACGGATGTGAAACGCCTCACGGCGGTGGCGGGCTACGACGGCGGGCCGTTCTTCTCGCCGGACAGCAAGCGGATTGTGTACCG
>VBOF01000069.1 GCA_005877855.1 Nitrospirota bacterium
GGCCGTGGAGATTGACCCAGAGGGAAGAGACCCCGTCCAGGTAGCGGTGACCGTCGGTGTCTTCCAGATAGACGCCACGGCCCCGTTCGATGATGAGGGGCGGCTCTTGCTCCCACTCACGCTGTTGCGTGAAGGGATGCCAGAGGTGGCGGTGATCCTCCGCCTGAAGCCTCGCGGTGCGGGTCGGGGACGCCATGCAGATGGGCCATTATAGGGAGGGGATTCGTCTTTGACAATCTGGGGGAAAATTATTATAATCAGCGAGGTTGTGAGTTCAAAAGGACCCCCATTTTGCAGGCACTGATCCGGAACTTTTCCATTATCGCCCACATAGACCACGGGAAGTCGACACTCGCGGATCGGTTGCTCGAATACACCGGGGCCATCAGCGCCCGGGAATCGCGCGAGCAGATCCTGGACGCGATGGACCTGGAGCGCGAGCGGGGGATCACCATCAAGGCCCACACGGTCACCATCCGGTACAAGGCCGACGATGGGCACGAGTATCTCCTGAACCTCATCGACACGCCGGGCCACGTGGACTTCACCTATGAGGTCTCGCGCAGCCTGGCCGCCTGTGAAGGCGCGGTGCTCCTGGTGGACGCCTCTCAAGGGGTCGAGGCGCAAACGATCGCCAATGCCCACTTGGCGATCGAGAACCACCTCACCGTCATCCCGGTCATCAACAAGGTGGACCTGGCCAGCGCCGACATCGAAGGGACCAAGCGGCAGATCGAGGACGTGCTGGGGCTGGACGCGCATGACGCCGTCCTGACGAGCGCCAAAGCCGGAAGCGGCACCAAGGATGTGCTGGAAGCGGTCGTGAAACGCATCCCGCCGCCATCGGGCGATCCGGACAAGCCGCTCCGGGCGCTCGTGTTCGATTCCTGGTTCGATAACTACCAGGGCGTGACGGTCCTGGCACGCGTGGGCGACGGCGCCATCGAGCCGGCCATGAAGGTCCGCATGACAGGCAGCGGCAAGGTGTTCGAGGTCCAGGAGGTCGGGATCTCCACGCCGAAGCGGGTGAAAACGGAGCGGCTGGCCACCGGCGAGGTCGGCTACGTGGTAGCAGGCATCAAGCGCGTTGGCGACACGCGCATCGGCGACACCATCACGGCGGCCGAGCGACCGACGTTGAAGCCCTATCCCGGGTACAAAGAAGCCAAGCCGATGGTCTTCTGCGGGCTGTACCCCACGGACAACGACCTCTTCGAGAACTTGCGGGACGCGCTCGAGAAGCTGCGGCTGAACGACGCCAGTTTTACGTACGAGCCTGAAACGTCGCTGGCGCTCGGTTTCGGCTTCCGCTGCGGGTTCCTGGGGCTGCTCCACATGGAGATCATCCAGGAGCGGCTGGAGCGGGAGTACGGACTGGAGCTCATCAGCACGACACCCACCGTCGTCTATCGCGTGACGACGACCAAGGGAACGGTGCTGTACATCGACAATCCGACCAAGCTGCCGGAGCCCAACCACATCGAGCGGTTCGAGGAACCGTTCATCAAAGCCACGCTCATCACGCCCGAAGCTTACGTCGGCAATCTCTTAGCGCTGTGCCAGGAGCGGCGGGGTACTCAGAAGGGTCTGACCTACCTGAACCCCACCCGGGTCATGATGACGTATGAGATGCCGCTGAACGAGATCGTGCTAGACTTCTACGATCGCCTAAAGTCCAAGACGCAGGGGTATGCCTCCCTGGACTATGAGATCATCGGCTACCAGCCGTCGGACCTGGTGAAAGTGGACATCTTGTTGAACGGGGAGAGCGTGGACGCGCTGTCCTTCATCGTCCACCACGACAAGGCGGTCGCCCGTGGGAGGCAGGTGGCTGAGAAGTTGAAGGAACATATCCCCCGCCAGATGTTCGAGGTGGCGATTCAGGCCGCCATCGGCAGCCAGATCATCGCGCGGGAGACCGTGGGGGCCATGCGCAAGAACGTCACGGCGAAATGCTACGGGGGCGATATCACTCGCAAAAGGAAACTATGGGAGAAGCAGAAGGAAGGCAAGAAAAGGATGAAGCAGGTCGGGCGGGTGGAAGTGCCACAGGAGGCCTTCCTGGCTCTGCTGAAAGTGACGGACTAGCCGTCCCGTCGATCGAGCCGGCGCCGATCATCGCGCCCCCCGCCGAGGGGCAGCGGACCGAGTCCGTCCGCAGCAAACCCCTCTGGCGCGAGTACGGCGAGGCCATCCTCATCGCCATCATCCTGGCCCTCTTCATCCGGACCTTCGTCGTCCAGGCCTTCAAAATCCCCTCCGGCTCCATGGTGCCGACCCTGACGATCGGCGACCACATCCTGGTCACGAAATTCCTGTACGACCTCAAACTGCCGTACTGGGACAGGATCCTGGTCCGGTGGGAACCCCTGGTGGAAACCTATGTGCAGCACGTGGACCCGAACGTCCTCCCGCACCAGGTCCAACCGCGAGACAATCTCGGCCCGCTCAAAGTCCCGCCGGACTCCTACTTCGTCATGGGCGACAACCGCGACCAGAGTCTCGACAGCCGCTTCTGGGGTTTCGTCAAGGTCGAGAAGATCAAGGGCAAGGCGTTCCTGATCTACTGGTCCTGGAACGGGCAGGGGCCGCTCGCGAACTGGGTCCGCTGGGAGCGTCTGGGGAAGACGATCCGATGAAGACCGACGCCCTGCTTCCCTACCTCAAGAAGTTCAAGAACGGCAAGGTCCTGGTCATCGGCGACCTGATCCTGGACCATTACATCTGGGGACAGGTCAGCCGGATCTCCCCCGAAGCGCCGGTGCCGGTGGTGGCCGTGGCAACTGAGACGCTCCAGCTCGGCGGCGCGGCCAACGTGTCCAACAACATCAAGGCGCTTGGCGGGCGGGTGGATCTCTGCGGGGTGGTCGGCACGGACGAGGGCAGCCGGCAATTCCTCCAGGTACTGGAGGGCCAAGGGATCGGGCGCGACGGCATCCTGACCGACGACGCGCGGCCTACGACCAAGAAGACAAGGGTCGTGGCGCACAACCAGCAGCTGGTGCGTTTCGACCTCGAGCGTTGTGAAGCCATCAGTGGCGCGCTGGAGGCGCGGCTCACCCGCTATGTGGCGGCCTGCATCCGCTCGGCGTCGGCCCTGGTGGTTTCGGATTATGCCAAGGGCGTGGTGACCCCCCGCGTGATGACCGATGTTCTTGACCTGGCCCATCGGCACCACGTGCCGGTGATTGTCGACCCCAAGGTCCCCCACATCAGCCGGTACAAGGGCGCGACGGTCATCACGCCGAACCATCTGGAAGCCGTCCAGGCGGCGGGGGTTCAGGGCGAAGACGAGGCGACCCTGCTGGAGGCCGGGCGCCAGCTCTTCCAACGGCTCGGCTGCCAGGCCATCCTGATCACGCGCGGGGAACGGGGAATGAGTCTCTTTGAAGAGGACGGACGGGTCACGCACATCCCGACCGTGGCACGCCAGGTCTTCGACGTGACCGGCGCTGGCGACACTGTGGTCGCGACGCTGGCGCTCGCCCTGACCGCCGGCGCGCCCATGCGGCAGGCTGCGATCTTGGCCAACTACGCCGCCGGGATTGTCGTCGGCATGGTGGGCACGGCCGCCGTGAGCGCGGTCCAACTCGAAGAAGCCATTCTCCATGGTTGATGCCATGCGGCAACCAAGACCCAGGACCACGGTGGCCGTCGTCATCCCGGCGCGCTACGGCTCCAGCCGGTTTCCGGGCAAACCGCTCGCGCGTCTGGGCGACAAGCCTCTGATCCAGCACGTCTACGAACGGGTGCGGCCGGCGCGCGGTGTCGGCCGGATCGTCGTCGCCACGGACGACGCGCGCATTCGCGACTGCGTGATGGGATTCGGCGGCGAGGCGATCCTCACGGGACATGATCTTCGTAGTGGTTCGGATCGCGTGGCGGCCGTCGCCCGAGAGGTTCCGGCGGACGTCTATGTGAACCTGCAGGGCGATGAAATTCCGCTGACTCCGGGCTTCTTGGAAGACCTCATCCACCCGTTCACCCATTCTGATGCCGAGGTCGGGACGCTCAAGCAGGCCATCACCGAAGAGCGCGAACTGCTGGACCCGAACGTGGTCAAGGTCGTCACGGACCGCAACGGGGACGCGCTGTACTTCTCGCGCAGTCCCGTTCCATACCTGAGAGAACGGAACGCGGGGCGCGGCGGCCTGGTTCCGGGACTGCACTGGAAGCATCTGGGCCTCTACATCTATACGAAGGCGGCCCTGGCCCACTTTACCCAGTTGCCGTCCGGGACGTTGGAAGTGACGGAGCAGTTGGAGCAGTTACGGCTCCTGGAAGCCGGAGTGCGCATCCGAGTGTGGGAGACCAAACAGGCTTCGTTGCGGGTGGACACCCCGGCGGACCTGGAACGGGCCGAACATATGCTCACACGGGAAGGAGCGCGTCGATGAAAACGTCGCTCAGCCAAGACCTCGCGACTACTGAAGCGCGCTTGGGCCACGGGAAAAGGCCCCGCTCCAGCGGGGCCGGGGCGGGTGGGTGTAACGGTGCGGTGCAAATAGGAGGGAGGCCGGCATGGCGAAATTCATCTTTGTGACCGGCGGGGTGGTGTCGTCGCTGGGGAAGGGCCTCGCGTCCGCGTCCATCGGGAATCTCCTGGAGAGCCGCGGCGCCCGCTTAACTTTCCTAAAAATCGACCCCTATATCAACGTGGACCCGGGGACGATGAATCCCTACCAGCATGGGGAAGTCTACGTGACAGAGGACGGGGCGGAGACCGACCTCGACCTCGGACACTACGAGCGGTTCACGTCCGTGACCGTCGGGCGGCGCAATAACTTCACGACCGGGCGCATCTACTACGACGTCATCATGAAGGAGCGCCGTGGCGATTACCTGGGTGGGACGGTCCAGGTCGTGCCGCACATCACTGACGAGATCAAGCAGTCCATCCGCGCCCGGGCGGACGGCGTGGACATTGTCATCACAGAGATCGGGGGGACGGTGGGTGACATCGAGAGCCTGCCGTTCCTGGAGGCCATCCGCCAGCTTCCCTACGACGTGGGACGGGAGAACGTCCTGTACATCCACGTCACGCTGGTGCCCTATCTCGGGGCCGCCGGCGAGCTCAAGACCAAGCCGACCCAGCACAGCGTCAACAAACTGCGGGAGATCGGCATCCAGCCGCACATCCTCCTCTGCCGGACAGATCGGTACCTCCCTCCTGAGCTGAAGGAGAAGATCGCACTGTTTTGCAATCTGCAAAAAGATGAAGTGATCACGGCGAAGGACGTGGACACGCCTTACGAGGTCCCGCTCGTCTTCCACAAGGAAGGATTGGATCGCCTGATCGTGGACCGGCTGCGGTTGCAACTCGGCGAGCCCGATCTGCGGGAATGGGACAGCCTGGTCCAGCGGATCAAGCACCCGCAGCACGAAGCGACCATTGCCCTGGTCGGAAAGTACGTCGGCCTGAAGGAGTCCTACAAGAGCCTGACGGAGGCCCTGGTGCACGGAGGTAGCACGTCGGCGACGCGTCCGATCATTCATTGGGTGGAGTCCGAGGACATCGAGCGCCGGGGTGCCGAGCGCGTGCTCGCCGACGTGGACGGCATCATCGTGCCCGGCGGTTTCGGCGGGCGGGGCATCGAGGGCAAGGTCTCGGCGATCCGCCACGCACGGGAGAAACAGGTGCCGTTCCTCGGCCTGTGCCTCGGGATGCAGTGCGCGGTGATCGAGTACGCCCGGAACGTGGCCGGCCTCCGCGACGCCAACAGCTCGGAATTCGTCCCGGACGGGCCGACCTCCGTCATCGACCTCATGTCCGACCAGCGCACGATCGAGGAGAAGGGCGGGACCATGCGTTTAGGCACCTATCCCTGCATGCTGGAAAAGGGCTCCCGCGCCCACGAGGCGTACGGCCACACAGAGGTTCTGGAGCGCCACCGGCACCGGTACGAGTTCAACAACTCCTTCCGGGACCGGCTGACCAAGCACGGGTTGGTGCTCAGCGGGCTGTCCCCCGACGGGCGGCTGGTGGAGATCATCGAGCTGCCGCACCATCCCTGGTTCGTGGCCACGCAATTCCATCCTGAGTTCAACTCGCGTCCGCGCCGGCCCCACCCGCTGTTCCAGGGATTCATGCGGGCGGCGCTGCAGCACAAGGTCGGCGGGTGACCCAGCCCATGCAGACGATCGAGATCGCCGGGCTCAAGGTGGGGGAGGGGCTGCCCCATCTCGTGATCGCCGGCCCGTGCGTCATTGAGGACGCGGGCCTGGTCATGGAGACCGCCAAGGAGCTGAAGCGGATCACCGGAGACTTAAAGCTTCCCTTTATCTTCAAATCGTCTTACGACAAGGCCAACCGCAGCTCCGGCGAATCGTTCCGGGGGCCGGGACTCAAGAAGGGGCTGGCCGTGTTGAGCCGCGTGCGGGAGGAGGTCGGGAGTCCCATCCTGTCGGACGTGCACACGCCCGAAGAAGCGACCGAGGCCGGGCGCGTCCTGGATGTCCTCCAGATCCCGGCCTTCCTGTGCCGGCAAACCGATCTGATCGTCGCCGCCGCGCGGACGGGACGGGTGGTCAATGTCAAGAAGGGACAGTTCCTGGCCCCGTGGGACATGGCGAATGTGGTGCAAAAAATCGAGGCGGCGGGGAGCCGGCGGATCCTCCTGACCGAGCGCGGCGCTTCATTCGGGTACAACAACCTCGTCACAGACTTCCGGTCGCTCCCGATCATGCGCAGCCTCGGCTATCCGGTCATCTTCGATGCAACCCACAGCGTCCAGTTGCCGGGCGGGGCGGGCACGCGCTCTTCCGGGCAGCGGGAGTTCGTGGCGCCGCTCGCGCGGGCCGCCGTGGCCGTCGGGTGCGAAGGACTCTTCATGGAAGTCCACCCGGATCCTGATCACGCCCTCTCAGACGGACCGAACATGGTCCCCCTGCGGGAGGTACGCGCGTTGCTCGATCAGATCGTCCGCATGGCGGCGGCCATCGGGCGGCTGCCCGTGTAAAGGGAGGCCGGCCATCACGCTCTCAGAGCAACAGGCCATTGTCGCTCCGTCCCACGGGCCGGCGGCTTCGCCCAGGTGGGCTGGTCTCGTGCGGCATGTGCCCAACGCGATCACCGTCAGCCGCATTCTATTGATTCCTGTCTTTGTCCTCGTCTTCCTGGAGCCGACGCCCAATCGCGCGGTGGCCGCGGCAGCGGTTTTCGGCTTGGCGGCCTTGACCGACGCCGTGGACGGCTACATCGCCCGGCGCTGGGGCCAGATCACCAGACTGGGAAAGCTGCTGGACCCGATCGCCGACAAGCTCTTGGTCCTGACGGCCCTCTTCCTCCTCGTGGACCAGGATCTGGTGGAGGCGTGGATCGCCATCGTGCTGGCCGGGCGGGAATTGGCCGTCACCGGCCTGCGGGGCGTCGCTGCCCGCGAGGGGATCGTCCTGGCCGCCGAAACGACCGGGAAGCTCAAGATGGCGGCCCAAGTCGTGGCTATTCTATTGTTAATCCTTGACGAGGCCGTACCCAGCACCCTGAACTTGTACTCCTGGGGCATAGCCATTCTCTGGGTATCCCTGGTGCTCTCACTGGTTTCCGCCGCCCAGTACGTCCGGCAGTTTGTCACTGCCGTGCTCCCGCGTAACGGCGCGCATGCCCGCTCCTCCTGATGGACACGGCCCTCGCCTCGTCGCTCGCGATCGGCTATCTCTTCGGCGCCATTCCCGTCGGCATCTTCGCAGGACGCGCATTGGGGGGGATCGACCCCCGCGACGCTGGCAGCCACAACATCGGATTCACCAACGTCCTCAGAGTGGCGGGCAACGCCGCTGGGATCGTCACGCTGATCGGCGACATGGGGAAGGGGGCCCTGGCGGTGCTGGTCGCCCGGCATCTTCTCGGAGCTGCAGGCAGTGAATGGGAACTGGCCGCCGGCGGTGCGGCCATCCTGGGACACATATTCCCCGTGTTCCTGCGATTCAAAGGAGGCAAAGGCGTGGCGACCGCCCTGGGGGTGCTCTTGGCCGTCGACTGGATCGTAGGGGCCAGCTTGCTAGCGGTGTGGCTTACCAGTGCCGCGCTCTGGCGGACCTCGTCGTTGGCGGCCTTGCTCGCCTTCGGGAGCCTTCCGCTGTGGGTCTGGCTTTTCCATCCCACCGCTTCCATGGCGCTGTTTGCCATCGCCACGACAGGCTTGATTGCCTATCGCCATCGTGACAATATCAGTCGCCTGGTGGCTGGCACTGAAGCTCAAATAGGGGAGCGGTGATCGGTGCTCTTTTGCAGGTTCAGGATGAGGTTTTCAGGGCCGGATGAGGAAAGGTTGGCGGGACTCAAAAGTTGACATAATCGCGCTTATCCGACACAAACGTTACCCGTAGGTTGTTCGGGTGAAGCCACACCCAGGAGTACCGCTTCCGCACCGACTCGAGAAACCGTCGCCAGAAGTGCACCGTGCACGCATACGACACGATCGCCCCCTGCTTAGTATACACGGGTTGGTAGAGTACAAAATAGCCCACTGCAGGACGTCCACAGCGATCACAACACCACACCAACGCGCCCGAGCTTCGCACGCCCAGCACGCGCGCCTCACGTTCGGGGACGGGGATGCCGACCACGCCACGAGCGGGAACATCTCGCCCTCCCCCTGGCAAGGGAGTGCCAGAGCTCCTCTCCGGATCAGGTCTACGATCGACGCTCACCACCTCACGACGCCTTTCGTTATACCCCACTGGCACCCCTTGCAGAGGGTTGCGGGCGATCCTGCGGTGAGAAAGATCACCCGCCCCCCGGTGGTTGGTAAGGGGGGTCGGGTGTGTTAGCCCTCTCCCCTCGACGCCCCTGCCCAACGACCTGTCGTAACCGGCTCACATTCCAACTTCCGACGACTTACTTGTAGAGGGTTCAGGTAAAGAAAGAGGGGCAGGGCGGGCGATCCTCCACGCGGAGACTTCGCCCAACCCTGCCCCTCTTGTTTCGCCCACTTGCAACCTCCACCCTGCCACTGATATCCTAACTCCTGACAGTTACCGCTAATCGCGCTTATCCGACGCTATGAACCTCTTTCAATCCACCAGCCGCGCCCTCTCGATCAGCCTGGACGGGCTCAAAGAAGGCGTCATGAACGTTGCCGAGCGGGTCGCCCGCCGGGTCCAACTGGCCAAGCTCCAGTTTCAAGCCGACGATGCCGAGGCTCGGCTCCGCCATGCCTACGAGTCTCTGGGCCAACGCTTGTACGCCACTCACACCACCCAAGCGCCTGAGACCCCGACGGGCCTCGATGAGGCGCTCCCCATGTGTGAAAGCATTCGAGCCGAGCAACGCACGCTGCAAGCCATACGGGACCAGCTGGCCTCCCACTCCGAGGAAGGCCTCACCGTCCCCTTGATCCGCCTCCACGAAGACCTCCAAGCCGGGGGCGGCACGGTCGAGCACATCACGATCGCTCCGGGCCTCGGGGCCGATGGCCGGCGGCTCGCCGAGTTATCCCTGCCGGACAGTGTAGGGATCGTCCTGGTCCGGCGCGGCGATTCAGTGCTGTTCCCGCACGCCGAGGTGGTCCTGAGGGCTGGCGACCAGGTCACCCTCATCGGCCGCCGCTCCGCCATGCCCGCTGCGCTCCAGTCCCTTCGCGCCTAAATCGTCGGCCGACGACGCTCAGGCGTTGTAATCGCTCGCGCCCATTTGCTAGGATAAGAGCATCGACGCCCGCCCGATGGACGGCGGCGCGTCGAACCGTGAAACCTCCTTCAACCGTGAGGAGCACCACATGACGTTTCGAGACCGTGCCGCGGCCTCTCAGGTTCTCGGCGTTGTCCTCATCCTCGGATTCCTGGCAGTCGAGCCGTTTTCTGGCGGGACCTTCGCCGAGGAGCTGAACGGCGTCCGTCTGCTTGAAGAAATGCAGAACGTCTTCATCAACCTGGCTGACCGTGTCAAACCAGCCGTGGTCAACATCAGCCCGGTGTCCGTTTCCGTCAAATCGGGCGAAAGCCTGCGGGAACGCGGCCCGAACACCCCGGGGACCGGTTCGGGAGTCATCGTGGACAAGGACGGCACGGTGGTGACCAACAACCACGTCGTCGCCGACGCCAAGGAAGTCGAGGTGCGGCTCTCCGACAAGAGCAAGTACGTCGGTCAGGTGATCGGCCGCGATCCAGACACCGACCTGGCCGTCGTGAAGATCACGGCCGATCGTGAACTCCCCACGGTGCCGTTCGGCGACTCGTCGAAGGTCCGCGTCGGCCAGTGGGCCATGGCCGTCGGCAATCCATTCTCCCTGGATCGCACCGTGACCGTGGGGGTGGTCAGCGGCCTTGAGCGTGACGCCGTCAGGCTGTCCCGCTACGAGGCGTTCATCCAAACCGACGCCTCGATCAATCCCGGCAACAGCGGAGGCCCGCTATTCAACATCAAAGGCGAGGTGATCGGCATCAACACCGCCATCATCAACTACGCCCAAGGCATCGGCTTCGCCATCCCCTCCAATATGGTGCAGCAGGTCGTGAACCAACTGCGTTCCAAGGGGAAAGTCGTACGCGGCTGGTTGGGCATCGGCATCCAGGAAGTGACCCCGGAGCTGGCCGCCAAGTTCGGCATCAAGGAATCCGACGGCATCCTGGTGAACGACGTCTTCGAGAACGAGCCGGCCGCGCGCGCCGGTCTGAAGCCGGGCGACATCATCGCGAAGGTGAACGGGCGCCGCGTGGAGAGCCCCTCCGCCTTGTCCCGTAGCGTGGCCGGCCTGGCCCCCGGCACCAAGGTGGAACTGGAGATCATCCGGAACGGCGAACGCCGCTCCCTGCCCGTCGACTTGGGCGAGCGCAAGGAAGAAACCGTCGTCGCGTCGGTCCCCGCCTCGCCCCCGCCACAGCCGGAGGTCAAGCTCGGGCTCAACGTGCAAGACCTCACGCCAGAGCTCGCCGACAAGTTCAAGATCAAGGACCAGAAAGGCGTGCTGGTGAGCAAGGTGGACGCGGGCAGTGTGGCCCAGGAGCAGGGCCTGCGAGAAGGAGACCTTATCAAGGAGGTCAACCGTCAGACCGTCACGACGGCGGAGGAATTCAAAACGGCGGTGGCCCAGACGAAAAAGGGCGACTCGGTCCTCCTGCGCGTGGTGCGAGAGAACCGCGCATTCTATTCAGTCCTGAGCCCGAAAGAGAAATAACCTGAACGGCGGCCTCACTGGACGGCTCCCGCTTTCGCCGCCTTCTGCTCCTCGAGAATCCGCGCCGCCTGCTCGCGGGGCACTTCCTCGTACGTCAAGAAATCCATAGAATAGGTCGCGCGCCCGCCCGTCAGGGAGTTCAAGGTCGAGGAATATTTCAGCATCTCGGCCAGCGGGACCGCGGCCTTGATGATGGTGCCGTGGGCCTTCGGCACGGTATCCTGGATCCGGCCTCGGCGGCTGTTCAGGTCCCCGATCACCGCCCCCATGAATTCATCCGGCGTGCTGACCTCCACCGTCATGATCGGCTCCAAGAGAACCGGCGACGCCTGCTCCATGGCCTTCTTCAATCCCATGGACGCCGCGATCTTGAAGGCCATCTCGGACGAATCCACGTCGTGGTATGATCCATCGTAGAGAGTGACGCGGAGGTCGACCACGGGAAAGCCTCCGAGGATGCCTTCGTGCATCGCCTCGACGACTCCCTTTTCGACCGCGGGGATGAAGTTCCGGGGGATGGCCCCGCCGACGATCTCATCCACGAACTGAAACCCGGCGCCGCGCTTGAGCGGTTCGAGCTTCAGCCAGGTGTCGCCATACTGGCCGTGCCCTCCGGTCTGTTTTTTGTACTTCCCTTGCGCGGAGGCGGCCTTCCGAATGGTCTCCTTGTACGGCACCTTCGGGGTATGGACGTTCACCTCAATGCCGTATTTGCGTTTCAGTTTCTCGAACGCGACATCCCCATGCAGCTGCCCCATGGCGCTGAGGATCATCTCATGCGTTTCGGTGTTGCGGACGAACTCGAGGGAGGGGTCCTCCTCGACGAGCTTGTGGAGCCCGAGGCTCACCTTTTCAACGTCCGCCTTGGATTTGGGTTCAAGGGCGAACGACAGGAGCGGCCGCGGCAACGGGGGCTTGGGAATCAGGAGCGGGGCATTGTCGCTGGTGAGCGTGTCGCCAGTCTGGGTGTCCTTGAGCTTGGCGATCGCCACGATGTCGCCGGCCACCGACTTCTCGATGGAAGTGTATTTCTTGCCCACCCCGTGAAAGAGCCGCCCCCCCTTCTCCCTCACATTGCGCGTGGCATTGAGAAAGCCAGTATCCGGCGCCAGCGCCCCAGCATACACCCGCAGGTAATTGAGCCGGCCCATGAACGGGTCGATGATCGTTTTGAAGACGTACGCCGCAAACGCTGCCGTGGGATCTGGGGAAAGCTGGATCGAGCCGGAACCGCCCAGCTTGGAGGCCTGCACGGGATGGGCCGCGGCGCGTTCCACCGGTGAAGGCAGGAGCGCCACGAGGGCGTTGAGCGCCTCCACCGTGCCGATGTTTTTTCCGGCGGACCCGCAGAGGACCGGGAACAAACTGCGGGTGGTGACCCCGCTCTTCAACCCTTGCAGGATTTCTTGAGCCGTCAGCATCCCGTCGCCCAGATACTTTTCGAGCAACTGATCATCGGCCTCCGCAGCCCCCTCCATCAGTTTCTTGCGGGCCCCCTCGACCTGCCCGCCCAAGGCCGCCGGCACCTCGGCCTTCTGCCGTCTCCCGCTTGCATCAGCCCCATACCGATAGGCCTCTCCGCTCAGGAGGTCCACCACCCCTTCCAGAGAGGTTTGCTGTCCGATCGGCAGGCTGAGCGGGACCGTCTTGATCTCCAGCGCCTTCTCGAGTTCCTCGACGAGCGTCGCCCAGGCAGTCCCTTCCCGGTCAAGCCCACTGATGAAGAACAGGCCCGGCAGAGACCGCTCGGCCGCGTACTCCCATAATTTCTCCAGCTCGGTCTTGACCCCCGCGCTGGCGTTGAAGACCCAGAGCACGGCGTCCGCCACATGCGTCGCCTGTTTCGCTTCGGCTTGAAAGCTCGGCGCGCCCGGATTGTCCAGCAGATTGAGCGCGGCGTCGTTCCAGGGAATCTGGCAGAGGCTCGTCTGGATGGAGATCTTGCGGTGGTGCTCCTCCGGCTCGTAGTCCATGGCCGTCGTGCCGGCCGCGACGGACCCCATCTGCGGAACCGCCCCGCCTTCATAAATGAAGCCTCCAAGGAAAGCGTGGAGGCATTCTAGGAGGGGATGCATGGAGTGTCAACAGGGCAGCACTGGCCCATGCCGTGCGCACCCCGCCTCGCTCCGCAAGATTGGGCCGCCAGCATACGCTGGCGGCCCAGCCTCAGGGTCAGTCGTCGTCAGCCTTGACCCTAGCGACCGTGCTGCCGGCGTCGTCACCGATGGCAAGCCCCACCGTCACGGGGTTCGCCGTCCCGACCTGAGCGCCCTTGCCCTCAGCCTTGAACTCGAAGCGGTTACCGCCACGGGCCTGGATCTTCACTTCCAGCCTCGCGCCTCCCGCGAGCCCTTCGAACTTGAACGTGCCGTGCCCGTGGCGCCGGAATGACCCCTTGGGGATCGTCGCCGCGAAGGCCCCGACCTCGAGAGTCACGTCCTCGTTGGGCGGGTCGATTTTGCTCCCCGCGCCCAGGGTGAAGGTGCCTTTCACCTTGAACTCCCCTTCCCCTGCCTCCACCTTCACTCGCGCTACAAGGCTCGCGAAGGGCACCGCCGCGGGCTCGAAGATCGCGAAAGGCGAGAACGATGTGACGCTACCGCAGATGGTATGGGTCGCGGTGTCCAGGGAGACCGTGGCGTCGACCCAATTCGGATCTTCGAAGTGGAAGAGCTTCAGGCTTGCTACCTTGTTGAAGGTGATGGTGTTGTAGTCGATGCAGACAGTCACGGAGCCGCTGGAGCTCGCCGTGGTTGTGAGCTCGTAGTAGGTCGGCGGGTTGCCCAGCTTGAAGCCTGCCGGCGGCGACGGGCCGGCGGTGCTCGTCGCGAGCGTCGTGTCGCCAGCCGACGCCACATTGTCGAAAGTCACGGTCACTTGACCGAGCTCGACCTTGACGCCCGTACCCGGCTGCGTGTTGCCGAAACTAAGCTTCGCAACGAAGGCGTTCGTAACGAAGGGGCTCGGGGGACCGCCAAAGGTGGGCTGGAAGGCCCCCGCCGTCGTCCGAAAGTCGAACGAGCCAGTTTCGCCTGTCACGTAGGCGTTACCAGCCGCGTCCACGGCGATGCCGCTGCCCTCGTCAAAGCCACTGCCCCCCATGTAGGTAGAGTAGAGGAGGGC
>VBOF01000301.1 GCA_005877855.1 Nitrospirota bacterium
CACTATAAGCCGCTTCCACGGATCGGGCGACAGAGCGGAACTCAGCGCGTCCAGCCCTGCTCCAGCACACAGGCAGAGGGCCGGCACGAGCGGCAGGACGAACCCAAACTGGGCCAGGGACGAGGCGAACGTCGGCACTGCGTAGGCAACGGCCGGTACCAACGCGACGACTGTACCACGCCAGTCCTGTCGAAGCAGCACGACGAGGCCCCAGGCGGCCAACCCAAGGAGCGGATACGAAAGCGCGTACGGCAGGGCACGGCCGAGATACAGATCCCACGTGGTGATCCCTTCCATCCCTGGCAGTCCCCGCAAAGCGACCTGCGCGAGCCCTTCCAGGTCTCGGCCGACTAGCAAAGGCTCGATGACAAAGAAAGGCGAACCTGCGACAAACACGGCAGTCGCGAGCACCCCCAGCAACGCCACCTGCCCCAGGCGAACCAGAATGGTGCGCTGGCTGGAAGAAGAGGCCAAAAACAACGCAGTTGGAGCGGCCACCCAGGCCGCGCCTCCCGGATATTTCAACGTTGCGGCCAGCCCACCCATGATGGCTGTTCCCCACGGCGCAGCCGCCCGCTGTTCTCGGATAAACCCGATGGCAAGCAAGCCCGCTGCGTACATGGTCAGGACCATGGCGGCGTCCGGCTTGGCGATGGCGGAGTAGTAGATATGCAGGGGGGAAACAGCCAGAAAGGCTGCCGCCGCCAGACCGATCGGCGGCGAAGCGAGACGTTCCCCTAATCGGTAGACCAGCCACAGCGTCGCGACGCCCGCACCGAGAGACCAGAGTCGGGCCGTCATGTACACCCCGAGCGGTTCGGTGAAGTACCAGTCCGTGAACGCTTCGGGCGTCGGCGAGAGGCCCAGGGCCCAGCGGAAGCTAAACAGCACGCCTTCCGATAAGGCGACCACGTAGAGGAACAGACTCGGGTAGATAAACCAGCGTGGATTCGGCCCTTCAGCGAACAGGCGCAAGGCCCGATCCACGACGTTGGATTCGTCGATATTGATGGGAAGAGGGTGGATCGCAAACAGCAGACGCAACACTATGCCCAGAAAAAGGAGGGAGACTGTTAGCATCCGGAAAGGTGTGCTCATCTGCTCACCACGGACGGATGTCCAGCGCGGCCACTGGCAACCCCGCCGTTCCCGGGGGTCTGACACGGCACAAGCCCGGCCCTCCATCGACCCAGGACGAAACTATCCACGCATACCGTCCAGGCGGGACGGTCTCCGCCACGACGAAGACAGCTTGGTCATCGGCAACCATACCCGGCGGCCAGTGCTCCGCCGCAAGCAGGCCATGAAACATCGGCCGTCTGCTCTCCCACACCGTAACACCATCGCCGGAAACCAGGGACTCAGCCACACAGGGCATGGCCTTGGTCGCTGCCCGTAACGTCCAGCTATACCGTGCCCTGAGATTGGCGCGTGGCGCCACCTGTGTCGGCGTGATTAGGCTGGCCTCCAACGCCAACTGACCAGCCAACTTGGCATCTACCGTCGAAGTCTTCCGGAGGTTCACCAATCGCGCGACCGTGTCCGCCGAGGGCTCGCCATGGCCGAACAGTGCCAGCCCGCCCTCGACCGCGACGAGCGGACGGGTCTCCACCAGACCACGTAACAGCGGTCGAAAGGCCTCAGGATCGGGAGCCGAACCGATATAATCGAGCCCACTGACATCCACAATGACGTAGTCGGCCCGGTCCACTCCGTCCGGGAAGGAATAGATTGCATTCCGCAGGGACAAGTGCGCCCCGACATGATTGGCGGCGGACACCGAAGCGTCTGGAGGAATACGAGCCGCGATCGCGTTCACAGCCGGACGCAGGTTCATGTCCCAGAACTGTTTTCGTGCGAATGGGTCCTGGGACCAGGGCAGAGGGCTAAACGCCACACTCGCGATCACACTGGTGGCCGCCATGGCGGCCAGTACGGCGTGGGGACGCCAGCCTCTCTCTTCGATCCAGACCGCGGCCCGGCGGCCCCTGACCACGGCTGCCGCGATCAGGATCGGCGTGCGGGCCGCCGTGTATTGCGCGCGGCTGGTGCACTGCATTTCGTTAGTGGACAAGAGGTTGGACACCAGTGGTGGCAACCCGACGGCCAGGACTTCCGGAGCGAGCAGCGGCAGCCCTGCGAGTGGGACCACCAGCATAACGAGATAACCGAGGCGCTCCGGCTGCAGGATCGTCCCGAAGAAGAGGCCCGGACGCAACAGCGGAGACGTGATCAGCTCCCACGGCGTGTTTCCCAGATGGCTCCACGGATTGTGCACGGAAAAAAAAGGGGATCTGACCCAGTTTGGGATGACGACCCAGATCAGCAGCGCGAACACCGCCGCTGCTGCTGCTGCCAACCCAAGACCGCTGGGGCGGCGATGAACCGCCGCAACGTACAGGCCGAAGGTGAGCGAGACAAGCACTATATCCTCCTTCACCAGCA
>VBOF01000070.1 GCA_005877855.1 Nitrospirota bacterium
ACGCGCGTCACCACAACGCCCCCCTGGCCGTCCCTGGAGAGGTTGAACCGGCGGGCCAGCTCAGGGGTCAACTCGCGCACGTCCAGGCCGGCGAACGCTCCCGAGGACCGCGCGTCCTGATTGCTCTCCCCCGGACTTTCCGCCTGGGCCATGGTCTTAGGCTGCTCGCTGATCGTCACCTCGAGCTCTTTGGTCTGCCCGTTCCGGATGAGTCTGACGTGCACCTTCTTGCCGATGGGCGTCTGGGCCACGAGATTGCGGAACTGCGTGGGAGTCTCGACGGCCCGCCCGTCGAACTCGATGAGCACGTCCCCCCGCTCCAGCCTGGCGCGCCGGGCGGGGCTGTCGGACAGGACGTCGCTGATCAGGACGCCCTTGGTCTCGGACACGCCGAACTGTTTGGCGAGGTCCTGGGTCAGCTCTTGGATCGACACGCCCAGGTACCCGCGGACGACCTTGCCCCCCTTGCGCAACTGCTCCATCACCGAGCGGACCATGTTGCTCGGCACGGCGAAGCCGATCCCCATGTAGCCGCCGCTCTGGCTGAAGATGGCCGTGTTGATGCCGATGAGCTCGCCCCGCGCGTTGACCAGCGCGCCGCCGGAGTTCCCCGGATTGATCGCTGCATCGGTCTGGATAAAGTCCTCGTACTCGGCGATGCCGACGTTGGCGCGCCCCACCGCGCTGACGATCCCCATCGTCACCGTCTGGTTGAGGCCGAAGGGGTTGCCGATGGCCAGCACGTACTCGCCGACCTGGAGCCTGTCGGAATCGGCCCAGGGGATGGTCGGCAGGTCCTTGGCGTCCACTTGAATGACCGCGATGTCGGTCTTGGGATCGGTGCCCACCACCTTGGCCTTGAGCTCCCGCTTGTCCGACAGCAGGACGCGGATCTCGTCTGCCTTCGAGACCACATGGTTGTTCGTGATGATGTACCCGCTGGGATCGGCGATCACGCCGGACCCCAGACTGCGCTCGCGGCGGTCTTGGGGGGCCTCGAACCGCCGCCGGAAGAACTCGTCGCCGAAGAACCGCCGGAAGAAGGGATCGTCGAACGGCCCGAAGCTATGGCCCTCCGGAACCCGGGTGAGTCGGGTCGTGGAGATGTTCACCACGGCCGGCGTCACCGCCTTGGCCACCTCGACGAAATTGTGATCGGCTCCGGCCGGCGGTGGCAGCGCCACAGCGGCCGGCCTCGGCGCGCTGGGGGCCTCGGGCACCGCATGCCCCATCGGCAGCCACCCCAGGTCGGCAGCGACGACCAGTCCCAGGATGACGCCCACCCCGATCAGGAGCAGGCCGAGTGCCAGTGTCTTACGGGATGGTCCCGGCATAGATTCCGGAGATCGTCCGGAGCAGTTTGAGCGCGTCGGCTTTCTTGCGCTGGAAGGAGTTGCGCCCGATGATGGACCCGAACCCGCCTCCGTCGCGGATGGCCCGGGCTTCCTCGAAGAGGGCGTTGTCGTCTTCCTTGGTGGCCCCGCCGGAGAAGATCACGATGCGGCGCCCGTCGAAGGCGGACTGCACGACGTGCCGGACCCGCTCGGCCAGCGTCTTGATCGGGATCTGCTGGGCATCGTAGACCTTCTTCGCCGCCGCCTGTTCCAGGTGATCGGTCGGCAGAACGCCAAGCCATGCCGTTTGGCTTCTTCCCCGATCTCGCGGGCCTGCTCGTACATTTCCTTGCAGTGCGCCGACCCGGGATAGATGGTGAACCCCACCGCCACGCAGCCGAGCCGCAGCGCGTCGCGCATGCTGCCCGTGACCGCCGGCGCTGGGTCCTTGTCCTCATGCAGGACATCGTGGTTGTTCAGCTTCAGGATCAGCGGAATCTCGCCCGCGAACTCTGTCGCACCCGTCTCCAGGAACCCGAGCGGCGCGGCGTGGGCGTTGCAGCCAGCCTCGATTGCCAGCTCGAAGTGGTACCGGGGATCGTAGCCCGGCGGATTGACCGCGAAGCTCCGGGCCGGGCCGTGCTCGAAGCCCTGGTCCACCGGCAGAATCAGGCATTTGCCGGTCCCCTTCAGCGCCCCGTGGTTCAGGATGCGCGCCAGGTTCGTCTTCACGCCGGCGTTATCCGCACTGTACCAGCTCAGGATGTCGCGCACACGGTTCGTCATGGTTCTCTCCTATCGTTTCCCCTGGATGAATGCCTCAGCCAGGCTGACATCTTCCGCACTGCCGATCAGCAGCGGCACCCGCTGGTGCAGCGCCTTCGGCTCCACATCGAGGATGGGCATGGTGCCGGTGCTGGCACGCCCTCCTGCCTGCTCCACGACCAGCGCCAGCGGGTTCGCCTCATACAGCAGGCGCAGCTTTCCTTCCGGCTTGTCCGTCTCACCGGGATACAGATAGATCCCCCCGCCGAGGAGCAGGCGATGCACATCGGCGGCCAGGCACCCTGAGTATCGCGACGAGTACGGCCGCCCGGTTGCCTTGTCGGATTCCTTGAGATGATCAACGTACCGGCGCGTCCCGGCCGGCCATTTGTGATAATTGCCCTCGTTGACGGCATAGACCTTTCCTTTGGCCGGCATCCGGATATTCTCGTGGGAAAGCAAGTATTCCCCGATCCCGGGGTGCAGTGTGAACCCGTTGACCCCGTGGCCGGACGTGAAGACGAGCATCGTGCTGGACCCGTACATCAGATACCCGGCCGCCACCTGCTCCGTTCCCTTGCGTACGACCTCCGGGGCCGACGGCAGCCCGCCTTTGCCCTCGTAACGCAGGATGGAAAAGATCGCGCCCAGCGGCATGTTGACGTCGGTATTGGACGACCCGTCGAGGGGATCGAACAGCAGCATGTACTTGCCATGGGGCCAGTTCTCGGGAAGCTGGAGCGGCTTCTCCATCTCCTCCGACGCCAGCGCGCACACCAGTCCGCTGTCCTGGCAGACTTTGATGAAGGCCTCGTTGGCGATCTCGTCCAACTTCTTGACGGCTTCGCCCTGGACGTTGGTAGCGCCCGTTGCGCCTAGGATGTTGATCAGGCCTGCGCGGCGCAGGTCGTGGGCGATGAGCTTCCCCGCCAGGCCGATCTGGGCCAGTAAGGCGGAAAACTCGCCGGGGGCGCCCGGGTGCCCAGCTTGGGTCTCGATGATGAACCTGGTGAGCGTGATGCCGGTGCGTCCCATGGTGAGGATCCCGTGAGGGTCGGATTATATCGGGTTCGAGCGAGCCAGGCAATAAGTGGAAAGGCGTGAAAAGGCGGCGAGTCAGGGGTGGGCGGTCAGGGTGACGCCTTCCACCTTGGTCAGCGTGGCGGAGATGGACCCGATAAGGACCTTGGCTTTCATGAGCACAGGGATGCGCGCCGCATCGTTCGTGACCCACACACGGATATTCCCCTCGTTCAAGAAGAGGCCTTTGAACGGCATGATCGCGAGGATGCGGAGGGTATCGAACTCGCCAAGGGAACTTTTGATCCTTTCCGTCCCCTCGATCTTCAGCTCAAGCCGGTAGTTCTTTTTGTCGTGGTTGACATAGATGATCGTGGACGATCCGACAGCCAGCGTCGGGAGAGTCCGACAGAAATAGAGCACGGAGAGGGTATCCTGGACCCGGGGCGGCACCTCCATGGTCTCGGTATTCCCGTCTTTCGTCACGGTCGCCCGGTGCGCGGCCTGGTCGAAGCGCACTTCGATGTCGTTCTTGCGCCTGCCCTCCCGCCGCTTGAAGAGGAGGTGGTGGGGATAGCCTGCCTCTTCGTCCAGCAGCGACTCGACGCGGTTGTTCACCGGATAGAAGGCCGAGATGAACTCATTGGACCGGGCGGTGTGGACGAGCTTCACCACCGGCCGGCCGGCCATGGTCTGGCGTTCCGCGACCTCCAGCACGGCGTTGCCCGCGGAGATGATTCCCCAGCTCAGCGCGTAGGTCAGGCGCTCACCAACCTGGAAGTGGCCCGAAGAGGGGTCGTGCGACGGAACGGCGAGACGCGGCGCGAGGAAGAGGAAAAGGCCGATCGCGAGGACCGTCAGAAAAGCCGACAGAAAAGGGGACAGGCTGCTTTTCAAAGTAGCCAGTCCCTTCAATCAAAGCCGGATGATCTTGTGGCGATCCGCCCTGACTTGGCGCGTGGCGTTACGGCTGTCCACCACCAGACGCGCATGCTTGACGACGGCGTCCCAGTCGTAGGTCGTGTGGTCGGTGGCGATCACGACGCAGTCCGCGCGCGCGAGGGTCTCGGCGTTCACGGCAGGAACGCGGGTGAGTGCCTCAAAGCCCTTGAGCGCCGTCACGTGCGGGTCGTGCCAGCTCACGCTGGCGCCCTTGTCGCAGAGCAGCTTGATGATGTCCAACGCCGGCGACTCGCGGACATCGTCGATGTCGCGCTTGTAGGCGACCCCGAGCACCAGGATCGAGGAGCCGTTGACGCTCTTCTGGAGCCGGTTCAGGGCCTCAGTGACTTTTCCCACCACGTACTGCGGCATCTCCGCATTGATCTCCCCGGCCAACTCGATGAACCGAGCCCGGTAGTTCAACGTCTTCAGCTTCCAGGACAGGTAGTGGGGGTCCACCGGGATGCAGTGCCCTCCCAGTCCCGGACCTGGGTAGAACGGGATAAACCCGTAGGGCTTGGACGAGGCCGCCTCCACGACTTCCCAGACATTGATCCCGAGCCGGTCGCACATGATGGCGATCTCATTCACCAGCCCGATGTTGATGATCCGGAACGTGTTCTCCAGGAGCTTCGTCATCTCCGCCGCTTCCGTGGACGACACCGGCATCACCTTGTCCACTATCTGGCTGTAGAGCGCGACGGCTGTTTGCTGGCACATGGGCGTGATCCCTCCCACCACCCGCGGCGTGTTCTTGAGGCGGTAGGTGGCATTGCCAGGGTCGATCCGCTCCGGCGAGAACGCGAGACAGAAGTCCTCGCCGACCTTGAGGCCGCTTTCTTCCAACATCGGCAGCACGAGCTCCCGCGTCGTCCCCGGATACGTCGTGCTCTCCAGCACGATCAGTTGGCCGGAGCGCAAGCCTGTCTTGACCGCGCGCGCGGCTTGCAGGATGAAGGACACGTCGGGATCTTTGGTCTTGTTCAAGGGGGTCGGCACGCAGATGCAGCAGGCGTCGGCCTCGGCCAGGGGGGCAAACTCGGTGGTGGCGGTGAACCGACCCGCCTCGACGAGCGGTCGGAGGTCGGAGGATGACACATCCTGGATGTAGCTGTCGCCACGCTTGAGCCGTCCCACCCGTCCTGCATCTACGTCAATGCCGGTCACGTGATAGCCTGCCTTGGCAAACCCCACAGCCAGTGGCAGGCCGACATAGCCCAACCCGATGACCGCGACGTGCGCGGTGCGGTCCGTGATTTTCTTAAGCAGCCGTTCCATTAACGTTCCTCCGTAGGGGCACAGCATGCTGTGCCCCTACCAATTTAGTGTCCCGCCGGGCCTCCGGTGACGTATTGCTTGACCTGGGACTCGACAATCTCCCGGATCCGCTTCAAGGCTGGCTCGGACGTGGCTTCAAAGCGCAGGACCAACGCCGGTTGGGTGTTCGAGGCACGGATCAGCCCCCAGCCGTCTGGGAAGAGGACGCGAACCCCGTCGATGTCGATGATCTTGTGCTCGCGGGCCAACTGCTTCTTGGCCTCCTCCACCACCTGGAATTTGACGTCGTCCGGACAGTCCACGCGGATCTCCGGCGTGGACACCGTGGACGGCAGGTCGGTCAGCAGCGTCGAGAGCGGGCGCCCGGCCTTGGCGAGAATCTCGATCAAGCGGCACGATGCATAGATGGCGTCGTCGTACCCGAAGTACCGGTCGGCGAAAAAAATGTGGCCGGACAGCTCGCCTGCCAACGCCGCGCGCTCTTCCTTCAGCTTGGCCTTGATCACGGAGTGGCCGGTCTTCCACATGATGGCCCGGCCGCCGTGCTTGGCGACGTCATCATAGAAGACCTGGGACGCCTTGACTTCGGAGATGATTGTGGCGCCCGGCTTCTCCTTCAGAATATCACGGGAGAACAGGACCATGAGCTTGTCGCCCCAGAGGATCTGCCCCTTCTCATCCACCGCGCCGATCCGGTCCGCGTCCCCGTCGTACGCAATCCCGACATCCGCACTGGTCTCGCGCACCGTGCGGATGACATCTTGCAGATTGGCTATCACCGTAGGATCCGGCTGGTGATTCGGGAACCGGCCGTCTACCTCCTCAAACAATCCGGTCACACGGCAACCGAGCGTCCGCAGAGCATCCGGTCCCACGAGCCCGCCCATGCCGTTACCGCAATCCACGACGACGTGCAGCCGGTTGGCGCGCACATGCGCGAACGCTTTCTTGATGTAGGCCAGATAGTCCGGAATAATGGCGTGCTCGGACACCCGCCCCTGCCCGGATTCAAACCGCCCCCGCTCGATGTCTGCCACCAAGGACTGGATCGCGGCCCCGTGGAGAGAATCCTTGCCGAGGCAGAGCTTGAAGCCATTGTACTCGGGTGGATTGTGACTGGCCGTGATCATCACGCCGCCTCCCACGGGCAGCGTGAAGAGGGCGAAATAGAGCAAGGGCGTCGGGCAGACCCCGATATCTACCACATCGAGCCCGCAGCCCAATAGTCCTTTGAGCAGAGCCTCCCGCATCGCCATCGCGCTCGTTCGCCCGTCGCGCCCCACAGCGATGGATTTGGCGCCCGCGCGCACGGCGCGGGAGCCGTAAGCCCGCCCGATCTTCTCGGCCAGCTCGACCGTCAGATCCTTTCCCACGATGCCACGGATGTCGTACTCGCGGAAGATGCTCATCGCCCCTCACCCTGCCCTCTCCCCCAACGGGCGAGGGACGTCTGCGTCCTTCCATAGTCATCCGCGAGGCGCACGATGTCGTCCTCGCCAAGATAATCGCCACACTGTACCTCGATGATGTCCAGCAGCACAGAGCCGGGATTCTCCAGCCGGTGCGGCGTCCCCTTTGGAATGCCCGTGCTCTCGTTGACGTGGAGATCAAAGACGCGCTCGCCGCAGGTGACCCGCGCGGTGCCGGCCGTGACGACCCAGTGCTCGCTGCGCCGGTGATGGTACTGCAGCGACAGCCGCCCGCCGGGCTTGACTGTCACGCGCTTGACCTTATAGCGCGGCCCCTCTTCCAGCACTGTGTAGCTGCCCCATGGCCGATGGACCGTCTTGTGGATCAAATGCTCAGGGGCCTTCTGCCGGCGGAGCAGTTCTACCACCTGCTTGACGTCCTGGGCGCGATCCTTGGGACAGACCAACGTCGCGTCGGCTGTATCCACCACCACCATATCCTTGAGCCCGATGGTGGCCACCAGCCGCTGCTCACCGTACAGGATGGAGTCGCGGCTGCCGAGGTCCACGATCCGCCCGATGCGGATATTGCCGTCCCGGTCGCTGTCGGCGACGTCGTTGAGGGTGCTCCAGTTGCCGACATCGCTCCACCGGAACGGTGCCGGAATCACAGCCGCTCGGCGGCTCCGCTGCAGCACTCCGTGGTCGATAGAGATGGACTCGGCCGTTTGGTAAAACTGATCCAGCGCCTGGCTCTCGTCGGCGGTTCCGAACGCTTTATCCATGCGGATTAACCCGCGCGCCAGTTTGGGAAGCGTGGTGGCCATCTCCTCGAGGATCGTGTCGGCCCGCCAGACAAAGATGCCGCTGTTCCAATAGTACCCGCCGGCGCGCAGGTAGCGCTTCGCAGTGGGCAGATCCGGCTTCTCCACGAATTGGGCCACCGCCAGCGCCTTGAGCCCGCCTTGCGCGAGCAACGGACGTCGTCCCACGGCTTTGATGTAGCCATAGCCGGTCTCCGGCCGCGTGGGCCTGATCCCGAAGGTCACGAGTTTCCCGGCCTGGGCCACCTCCACTGCCAGGGCAACCACCCGGAGGAACTTCGCCTCATCGGGAATGACGTGGTCGGCCGGCATCACCAGCATGACGCCGTCCGGGTCCAGCCGGCGGAGGGCTTCGGCCGCCCAGCCGATCGCCGCCGCGGTGTTCCGCGCCACCGGCTCGACCAGGATATTCTCCTTGGGAACCTCGGCAGCCCCGTCCAGTTGAATGCGGATGCCGTCCACGTGGCCTGCGCCCGTCACCACCAACGTCCGCTCGGCCGGGACAATCGGGCGAACCCGAAGGACCGTCTGCTGAATAAGCGTCTGGTTGCCGAGGACCTTCAGGAGCTGCTTGGGATAGAGCTCGCGGCTGAGCGGCCAGAACCGGGTCCCGCTCCCGCCGGCCAGCACGACGGCATAGAGATGTGGGATGGGCTTGGTCACAATCCCTTATCGATGAGGTCGTGCAGATGGATCATGCCGCGGACGATCGAGTCGGAGTCCACGACCGGCAGCACCGCCAGCGGTTTCTCCCGCTCTTCCATGATCTTGAGCGCCTGGATGGCTTTTTCATCCACGTTGACCCGGACCGGGTTGGGATTCATGATCTCCCGGATGGTCATCTTGAAGATGTTCCGTCCCTCGCCGACCGCGCGCCGGATGTCATAGTCGGTTACCAGGCCGACGAGCTTGCCCACGTCATCCACGATCGACACCGCGCCGGTGTGCTTTGCGGTGATCTCAGAGAACATCTCCTGCACGGACGCGTTCACTATCACCACCGGGTTCCGCGTACCCGTCCGCATGAGATCGCGCACGGTCAGGAGCAGGCGCTTGCCGATCTGGCCGCCCGGATGGTACAGGGCGAACTCCTCCGGCTGGAAGTTGCGGAGCTTCATCAAGGCCATCGCCAGCGCGTCGCCCACGACGAGCGCCGCCGTGGTGCTGCAGGTCGGGGCCATGTTCAACGGGCAGGCTTCTTCCTCGACGGGAGTCAGCAGGACAATGTCAGAATTGCGCGCGATCGCGGAGTCGGCATTGGTGGTGATCGTGATCAGCCGGGCCCCGATGCGCCGGATGGTCGGCAGCAGCCCGATCAGCTCGTCGCTTTCGCCGGACTTGCTGATGGCGAGGATGACGTCATCCTTGTGCGCGATCCCGATATCCCCGTGCGCGCCCTCAGCGGGATGGAGGAACATGGCCGGCGTGCCCGTGGAGACCATGGTCGAGGCGATCTTCTGCGCGATGATGCCGGACTTGCCCATGCCGGTCAGGAGGACCTTGCCCGGGCAGGCATAGATCATCAGGACGGCCTTCTCGTACGCCGGCCCGACCGTCTGACGGAGCCGCCCGAGGGCGCGGCTCTCAAGCTCCATGACGCGGTTGATCTCAGCAAGAATGTCCATTCACACAGCCTGGCCTATGGGTTTCTCGTTTTTGATGGTGACGGTCGGATTCGGATTGGTCGGGGGGATGGGCAAGCCTCGTTCTTTGAGCAGCGCGACATGCTCTTCCATGCCGCCGCGCGCCCGGGACAGGCAATCCTCGATGGAGCGACCCGTGCCAGTGAACCCGTCGAGGTCCGGCGAATAAAACCCGAAGAAGGCCGGGTCCGCCGTGGCCTCGATGACGAGCGAATACTTCAGGTCAATCACGCTCCGCCCCCCGACGTCTCAAGCCGGCAGCCCTCAAGATCGCTTGGCAGGTGCCGGTCGGGACTTCCTTGGCCCCATGATAATCTATTCGAATCAATCGGTCTATACCCGGCTTCGAATAGTAGCGAATCGCCCCTTTCTCTTTCACGAGCTTAAACCCGTTCCGCTCCAGTAATCTGACTAATTCGCTGAATTTTACGCATCGGCTCCGTCTCCCTGTATAGACACCTCAAGACAGAAAAGGTGACCTGCCGTTTCCGACCCGCGGGTCCTGTCCGCGAGCAGCCCAGCCTGTCATTGCGAGGAGCAGTCTGCTGCGACGAAGCAATCTCAAGGCCGAGATTGCCACGCTCCCTCCGGTCGCTCGCAATGACACGCGCTGCGCTCGCAATGACAACCAGACAATGGATAGAGTGGCGTAAGGACGGGGGAGAGGATTTAGGCCCGTTGGCGGGCGGCGAGGATGAGAAAGGCCAGTCTTTGCAGCCGAAGCCGATGGGAGAAACCGGCGGCAGGACCCCGCTTGGTTGGATCAGAAATGTTACGGTTAGCTTTTGTCCCGTTGCTCAAGCAGCAACGTCCGGAGTTCCTCATAGACGCTCCGGCGCGGACCGACATAGACGACATCAACGGTGGATTCGTCGTCATTGGAACGGAAAATCACGCGATACGTTCTGATCCGAAACGACCAATAGCCGGAAAGCTCGTCATGGAGGGCATAGCCCTAACTTCTTTCTTGATCAGAGGGTGAAGCCTGCGAATCCTCTCGGCCGCCTCCGGCGTGTAGCGGGCACGCCGGGCCTGTGCGCCTCGGCGCGACCGAAGACTCGCTCATGCGTGACCCATCGCCCCCCCTCGGCCTGCTTGATGGAGCGCCTGAGGGAGCGCATGGCTTTCTGATCGCTCAGGATCTCGATCGTCTCCATCAGTCCCTCAAACTGCTCCATGCTGAGCAGCACCGCCGACGGGACTCCGTCCCGGGTGATGGCCACGATCTCATGTTTTGCCTTCAGTTCGCGAACAAGGTTCAACAATCGCCTTTGGGCCTCTGTCACGGACACGAATTGATCAACGTGCGGCATCGTCTCTTTCCTCAATGACTCGATAAATGGTCGTTATACTGACCAGATCCACAAATTGCAATAGAGAGTGTATGCCGCTAGCCCTTGCCGTGCGCCGCTAGGATCAGGTCAGCCAGTTCGCGCACTGCCCCCTCGCCGCCGCGCACATCGTGTCATTGCGAAGGGTTAGGCCCAGAAGCAATCCCGAAGTCAGAGATTGCCGCGCTGCGCTCGCAATGACAACCAGGCAATGGATAGATTGGAGGAATGAGGGGGGAGAGGATTTAGGCTCGTTTGCGGGCTGCGAGGATGAGATCGGCGATTTCACGCACGGCCCCCTCGCCGCCTTTCTTCTTGCAGACGTAGTGGACGGCTTTGAGGACGGATGGCATGGCGTCGGCCGGAGCGGCCGAAAAGCCGACGGCGCGGAGGGCTTCGAGATCATTGACGTCGTCGCCAATGTAGGCGGCCTGGTCGAGCGAAAGCCCATACTTTTTTGCGAGCGTGGTGAGCACCGCGAGCTTGTCATCTACTCCTTGGTGGACCTCAGGGACCGCCAGCTTCTGGCCCCGCCGCTCCACGATCGTGGTCTTCTCCCTGGTGATGAAGGCCGTCACCAGGCCAGCCGCCTGGAGCAGTTTGATCCCCATCCCGTCTCGGGTGGTGAACTTCTTCAGTTCGTCCCCCGATTCGGTGTAGTACATGCCGGCATCAGTCAGCACGCCGTCCACATCCATCGCCACCATCCGCACTCGGCGCAGTCTGGCAAGATGAGTCTTGCCGGAGCGTTGCGTCATATTTCTGTTAGT
>VBOF01000302.1 GCA_005877855.1 Nitrospirota bacterium
GGACCTGAGCGGCCACTGGAACGACGCCGACTCCCGGATGGTCGCCGAGGAGATGGTCAAGGAGGCCCTGTCTGGCCCCTGGCTCGAGACCTATGCCCGCGCGAACAAGCGACGCCCGGTGGTGGTCGTGGGGACGCTGACCAACCGGAGCCACGAGCACATCAACGTACAGACCTTCATCAACGACCTGCAGCGCGAGCTGACCAACTCGGGAAAGGTGACCTTTGTAGCCGGCAAGGGCGAGCGGGAGGAGGTCCGCGAGGAGCGCCGCGAGCAGGCCGCCAACGCCCTCGAGTCGACGCAGAAGGCGCCCGGCAAGGAGATCGGGGCCGACTACCTGCTGCGCGGCACGATCAGCACGATCCAGGACGAAGCCGACGGGACGAAGGCGATCTTCTACCAGGTCGATCTCGAGATGGTCGACCTCTCCAATAACGTCAAGTCTTGGTTCGGCCAGAAGAAGATCAAGAAAGTCGTGGAACGGAAGCGCGTCGTGTTCTGACGCGACGGTCCGGCTTGTCCAGACATCTGACACCTCCGTCCCCGGGACGCTGGGGGCCCGTCCTTCTGCTTTTGCTCTCCGTCACCGCTGTCGCCGCCTGCGCGCGCGGGCTTCCCTATGCGCGCATCGATCGCGCGCTCCAGGACGGCAATCCCGCCGAAGGGGTGGCCATCCTCGAAAAGGCGCAGGACGCCTATGGCAGCAAGAGCACCGCGCTGTACCTGATGGACAGAGGAATGGTCCAGTACGTGGCCGGTCGCTACACTGACAGCGTCCAGTCCCTATCCGCAGCCGAGGCGCTGACCGAAGACCTCTACACCCGCCGCATCCGGTCCGAAGTCGAAGCCTTCCTCACGTCAGACAACGCCCTACCGTACGAAGGCGAGGAATTCGAGAAGGTGCTGCTGAACGTCTTCATGGCCCTGGACTACGTCCAGCTTGGGC
>VBOF01000071.1 GCA_005877855.1 Nitrospirota bacterium
TTCCTCCACAAATCCGATCCATCTATCCCCGTCCTGCTCAAACACCGCCGTGAAATGGTTCTCCATGCATGCCCTCGTGACTTTCCAGCATTGTACTCACGACCAGTGTGCCAGGCAAGGGCCTGCCGGAGCCAGCTCGCCCCGCAAGAAGGTTATTGCGTCGCGTCCTTGATCGTGTCGGCCGTTTTGTCGGCGGCCTTCCCAAGCGTGCCCTCCACCTGACGGGACTTATCCAGCGGCGTTTTAACACTATCGACGACGGCCTGCCCCGTGGATTCTGCCGCCGGCGTGTTTGGGACTGCAGGCGCGCTCGGCGTGCTCGTCTTCGGCGCCTCCTGCCCACACCCGACGAAGACGACCAGCACCACCGCACTGAGAAGGACCGAAAGGCAGTATCCGTATCTCTTCATCGTGCTCTCCTTAAAAAAGCAGCCTGTCCCCTTTGTCCACCATTCACTTCATGGTGAGGACCACGCGGAACCGCGCCTTGCCGCTCAGCATGCGATCGTAGGCGGCAGCGGCTTGTTCGAGCGGGAAGGTCTCCACCATGGGCCGAATCCCGGTGATGGCACAAAAGTTGAGCGTCTCTTCCGAGTCTCTGGCGCTCCCTGAAGGCCACCCTTGAATCGACCGGCGCTGCCCTATGAGTTGAATGGGAGTCACGCTGATTGGGTCTGCGGCGGCTCCCACCACAATCAATTTTCCACCAACCCCGAGACCGTCAATCAGATCCGACATGGCCTTGCTGTTCGGCGCCGTTGCGAGAATGACCGAGGCGCCGCCCAGGCTGGCCAGCTCTTTCGCCACGTTGACCGCATCTGCGTCGAGGTAGAGGCTGGCGCCCAGTTTCACTGCTAAGGGTTCCTTGTCCTTGCCTCGGCCAATAGCCACCGTGCGATACCCCATCTTGCTCGCGAATTGGACTCCAAGATGGCCGAGTCCGCCCAGGCCGTGCACGGCCACCAAGTCACCGGCGACCGCCCCGCTATGACGCAGACTATTGAATGTCGTGATGCCCGCGCAAAGGATGGGAGCGGCCATTATCGGCATTAAGGAATCCGGAATGAGTGCCAATGCGTCGCTACTCGCAATCATGTACTGCGCATATCCGCCGTCATCACTGAATCCCGTGATCCTGAGATTCTGACAAGCGATGAAGTCCCCACGACGGCACGGCACGCACTGACCGCAGTGCCTGCCATGCCAACCCACGCCGACCCGCTGGCCTTTCTTCCACGTCGTCACGCCCGAGCCGACCTCGTCAATCACTCCGGCTACCTCGTGACCTGTCACGCGCGGGTATTGCAGGCCGGGCCAATGTCCCTCCTTCACAAACACGTCACTATGACAGACCCCACAGGCGTCCACCTTGATGCGCACCTGGTTGGGCCCCGGTTCTGCCACCTCTCGTTTGACCACTTCGAATGGCGCACCTGGGCGACTAATTTGCACCGCAGTCATCTGTGCCATTGCCTGACCTCCTCTGCTGTCCCCCATTCTCTGCGCAACGTCATGGTCTCTGCAACTAGCGCCCCGGATCTCATCTCCGGCGACTAGGCGATGCCGGCGTGACCTGTCGCGGGCCCTCTTGATAAAATACACGCTACCCCAATTTTCTCACGATTACCCGTTAGGCGCATCTCCTTTCAGCCACCCATCTAAAACGCCTTTACAAACCGTATTCTCACTGGGCACAATCGCTGTGGCGGTCGGCACCTTTCGCGTCTGACAATTCACTCGAAAGGGGAAATCAATGGCACCTGAGAGGATTCAATCGGTCATCGCACAGTACTTTGCGGCCACGCGCGCGATGGATCTGGAAGCATGGGTCGCTTGCTTTGCGGAGAATGCGACCAGCTACGAGCCGGCGGCTCCCGCTCCCCTTCAGGGCCATACGGCACTACGCCAGCTTTTCCTCGGGATCGCCGGAGCCTTCCAGAAGGTCGGTATGACGGAAGACCATGTCTTTGTGTCGGGCAACAGGGCAGCCGTGAAGTTCACGGGGCGCGGCATCGGAAAGAATGGCCGAGAGGTCATCTTTGAGGGAATCGATGTATTCGAAATCAATGATAGCGGCAAGATTCAGACGATGTGGGGGTACTGGAGTCCGGCGGACATGATGGCCCAGCTGCAAGGATAAGGCTCTCCAGGTCTCGTCGTGACCTGCCTCCCCTGCCTAACCTGAAGAGGAAGAACCCAATGAGTCCGTATAAAGAGCTCAACCTGAATTTGACCCCGAAGCAGCAGGCGCTCAAAGAGGGTGTGCATCGCCTTGCGAAGGAAGTGCTGCGACCCACCGCAGTCACCCTGGATCGGATGAGTAGTCCGCAGGAAGTGATTGCGGCCGGCTCGCCGCTGTGGTCCGCACTGAAGGCGGCCTATGCACAAGGGTTTCACACGGCGCTCATCCCGACTGAATGTGGCGGCCTAGGGTTGCAGGGGCTGAGCCTGCATATCGCGCTCGAGGAACTTGGATGGGCGAGCGCCGAGTTTGCGGCCAGCATCGCAGTCTCCGGGTTTCCGTTCGCCGCAGTCGCGACTACCGGCAACACGGACCTGATTCAGGAGTTGGTGACGCCCTTCGTGGCCGATAAAGAGGCGCGCTTTGTGGGCTGTTGGGCGATAACTGAACCCCATCACGGCTCGGATCAGTTCATGGCCGGCACGCCGCAGTTTTACGATGCGAAGATATCCGGCCAGGTGAGTGCACGCCCCGATGGGAACCACTATGTGATCAATGGCGAGAAATCCGCCTGGGTGTCGAACGGGACGATTGCAACACATGCGGTCACGTATCTCACCCTCGACCCCTCTAAGGGCCTTGCCGGTGGCGGCGTCGCGTTCATCCCGCTGGATCTTCCAGGCGTCTCGAAGGGGAAGCCCCTGGACAAGATGGGCCAACGAGCCCTGAACCAAGGCTCGATCATGTTCAAGGATGTGCGCATTCCCAAACGTTATCTATTGGTTGATGCATCGGTCTACGAGCCGGTCCTCTATCGGACGCTTACCCTGACGAACGGCGCGATGGGAGCCATCTTCACCGGCGTGGCGCGGGCGGCCTATGAAGAGGCGCTGATCTATTCCAAAACGCGCATCCAGGGAGGCAAACCAATCAGCGAGCATCAACTGGTCCAGAAACACCTGTTCGACATGTTTACCAAGGTAGAAACCTGCCGCGCTCTGTCGCGCGCCGCAATGGTTTACAATGCCGCCGCGGACCCTCCGGCCATCGAATATGCGATCGCGGCGAAGACCTATTGCACTCAGGCCTGTCTGGAGGTGACGGACACCGCCCTGCAACTGTTCGGCGGCAAGGGACTGACGCGCGACTGTCTCATGGAGAAGCTCTATCGTGATGCGCGTGCGTCCTTGATCGAGGACGGAGTCAATGATGTCCTGGCATTGGTCGGAGCACGTCGGCTTCTTGCTTGACCTCAATTTCCCCCAAAAACGGCCAGAGCGCGCCGCAACCAGGGCACCGTGGGCCCCGCTTCGCTCCAGAAAAGTAGCCCGTCTCTTTTTTATTCCTCCGGCTCCTCATGTTATTTTTCAACGATGGCGGCCCGCGTGCTTTCGACAAAAGCAAGGACTTCACGTCGTTCTTTTTCGGGAACCTGAAATTTATCCAGGGTCGCACGCAAATGGCCAAGGAAGATCTTCCAATCCACGGCACTAATTCCCATCCCCTTGTGCGAAGACGCCATATCCCGGCCGGTATAATACATGGGGCCTCCAGCACTCGCGCAGAGAAAATCGACTAACAACTGTTTCTCCCGACGGATGCTGTCCGCTGCCCTGTGCGCCCAAAAGCGACCAAGCTGAGGGTCCGACATCAAGCGCGGAAGAAGATCATCAGCAACTGCTGCAATGGCATCGTAACCGCCGAGGCGTGCATACAAGGTAGCAGTTGTTTGTTGGGCCATGAGTCTCTCCTTGGACTGTATTGAGCCTGCCCCCTTCTCTGTTCCCTAAGTCATCCGAAGCCCGATATCGAACGTTCCCGCGTAGCCCTGCGGCTGCTGGATCAGCGGAAGCACCAGCTCCTCGCCGCCGTGTTGAAAAATGCCGTCTTGCCGGTTTCGCAACCGGCCTTGCCCCTTGGCAGCGTAGGGAGCCTGCGTGTGAATCCGGTCCGTGAGGGCGTCGTCAAAATAGATCTGCGATGTGAACTCATACCCCCGTCTGGACTCTGGACTCGTGCGGATCTTGAAGTGGATATGAACAGCTCGAATAGGATACCAACCGGGAAAGATCGTCAGAAACCGGACCGTCCCGGAGGCGTCCGTGACCTGATAGCCGCGCAGGAACTTCTTGCCCCGCGTGTCAAAGAACCGGTCCCGAACGTCCGCATAGACGCCGACCGCGTCGCAGTGCCAGAAATCCACCATGGCGCCCTGGAGCGGCGTGCAGGCCTGACCGCGGATTTCATGGATGCGAAGTGCCAGTTGGAGTGGCAGGCCTTCTTTCACCAAGCCGTCCGAGGGATCCGACCGGATGTCGGAGCGGTTGAGCCGTTCGTCCACAAAATAAGGGCCTTCGGTCTGTTCCGGTCTCACGATGCAGGGAGGCAGCGCTGTCGCGGCCGTCTTCCGAACCCACAGTCGCCTCAGCCATCTCGGAACCGACGGCTCCGGTTCGGAGCCTACCAACACGGCGGTGGCCCCCATCAGCGCGAGCAACTCCCGGCGGCTCAGGTCGCGTTCCATCACGGTGTCTCCACCTCCCTGCCTCGCCTCCGAAAAATCAGCCTGCCCCTTTTTCTCAACCCGTGTCAATAGCCAGGCACTATGTTAGTCTTGCTGCTTCCACTCTCTTTATTTTCTGTTGAAGACCAAGGCATAGTTTTGGGGGAAGTAGCGGGTGACACAGTAATCAGATTACAATGACCACTTTAACGAGGGAGGAAACCATGACACCGAAAACGAAACCAGTTCCACCGGGCTTTCACACCATCACCCCAATGCTGACGGTTCGAGAGGTCGACAAGGCCATTGACTTTTACGAGCGCGCGCTCGGCGCGCAAGAACGGCTGCGTTTTCTGAAACCGGACGGAAAGAGCATCATGCACGCGGAGATCAAGATCGGGGATTCGATCATCATGCTGGGCGAGGAGCAACCCGCTCACGGCTGCCGCGGGCCGCAAAGCCTTGGAGGCACACCCGTTAGTCTCTACCTCTTTGTTGAAGACGTGGACCGCGCCTTCAATCAGGCCATAGCAGCCGGCGCCACGGTGCAGATGCCCGTGGCCGACATGTTCTGGGGTGATCGATGCGGGAATTTCGTAGATCCGTTTGGCCACAAGTGGAGCCTGGCGACCCACAAGGAGGATCTCTCGCAAGAAGAAATCCAGAAACGAGGCGCGGCCTTCTTCGCCCAGATGGCCAAGAAGCCCGCCAGTTAACCGGTTCCAGTTGATCATGACTTATTAATGAGGAGGTTTGCCATGCCAATAGTACTTCGGGTCCCTGTGAAGCCCACGCCGACCACGCCCAAATCGGCCACCGGTCCAGTCGCCCTGCTCGTCGGCACCCGCAAAGGCGCATTCATCGTGCGTAGCGACCGGTCCCGCCGAACCTGGAAACTATCGGACCCGCTTTTCCTCGGGCACATCATCCATCATCTCGTGCTGGACCCACGCGACGGACGCACGCTGCTCGCGGCGGCGCGCACGGGCCACCTGGGACCGACAGTCTTTCGATCCACCGACTTCGGCAAAACCTGGAAAGAAGCTCAGGTACCGCCGGCCTTCCCAAAGGTGCCGGAAGGGCAGAAGGGCCTTGTCGTGGACCATGTCTTCTGGCTGACGCCGGGACATAGGAGCGAGCCGAACGTGTGGTATGCGGGAACGTCGCCTCAGGGCTTGTTTCGGTCTGGGGACGGAGGGGACACGTGGGAAAGCGTGAAGGGGTTCAACGAACATCCCATGCGCCAACAGTGGACTGGCGGCGAGCAGGACGGCACGCCCGATGGCCCCAAGATGCATTCCATCCTCATCGATCCGCGCAACGCGAATCACCTGTACATCGGCATGTCCTCAGGCGGCGTCTTTGAGAGCACGGATAAAGGGAAGTCGTGGAGTCCCCTGAACAAGGGCTGTCTTGCCCTCTTTCGGCCGGATCCATACCCGGAGTACGGCCACGATCCCCACTGCGTGCGCCTGCATCCGCTGAAGCCCGACCGTCTGTATCAACAGAATCACTGCGGGATCTACCGCATGGAACGAGCCGAGAGCCGGTGGGTGCGCATCGGGGACAATATGCCCAAGCAAGTCGGCGATATCGGGTTCTCCATCGTCCTGCATCCGCGCGATCCGGAGACGGTCTGGGTGTTCCCGATGGACGGCACCGAGGTCTGGCCGCGGGTCAGCCCGGGCGGCAAGCCCTCGGTGTACATCACGCGCGACGCGGGCAAAAGCTGGACGAGACAAGACAAGGGACTCCCGAAGAGTCAAGCCTGGTGGACCGTCAAGCGCCAAGCGATGACCGCCGACGCGCACAAACCGGTCGGACTGTACTTCGGGACCACCGCCGGAGAGATTTGGGGCAGCCGGACCGAAGGAGGGCAATGGGGATGTCTGGTCAGACACGTGCCTGAGATTTACTCTCTTGAGGCCATCGAGTTGTAGCGATGAAGGTGTTGATCCCCAGTTCGCTTCGCTCCTACACGGGGCAGAAACATGAAGTCGAGGCGGACGGCGCGACCCTCGGTGACGTCCTGTCGGACCTTGAACGCCGCTATCGCGGCCTTCGCTTTCGCATCATCACCGAGCAAGACACGGTCAGGCCGCACATCGCAATCTACATCAACGAGGACCCGACGAGGAACTTGACCACGCCGCTCCGACCAGGCGATCAGATTCATATCATCACCGCCCTCAGCGGAGGGTAGTTCGGAGTAAAACGATATGCAAAAGATCACCCCATGCTTGTGGTTCGATAGTAACGCTGAGGAGGCAGTGAAGTTTTATGCCTCCATTTTTAAGAATTCTAAGATTGGGAAAATATCGCGATACGGAAAAGAGGGCTATGAAATCCACGGAAAACCGGAGGGAACCGTGTTGACGGTGGAATTCGAACTCAATGGGCAGACGTTTACGGCGCTCAACGGAGGTCCGACGTTCAAATTCAATGAGGCCATATCATTCCAAGTCCATTGCAAATCTCAAAAAGAAGTGGACTATTATTGGGACAAACTTTCCAAAGGCGGGGATGAGAAGGCGCAGCAATGCGGCTGGCTGAAAGACAAATACGGTCTGTCCTGGCAAATCGTTCCCACTGTTTTGGGCGAGATGTTGCAGGACAAAGACGCTCGGAAATCGGAAAGAGTTATGAGCGCATTGCTTCAAATGAAAAAGCTTGACATCAAAACGTTAAAGCAAGCGTATGGGCAACGATCTACTTGATGACCTTCTCTGCCGGAATCCAGCCCTGCCCGGCGAAGAATCCGGAAAGGTGCTCCGCTACCTCCTTGGCCGTGCGCTTGGCATCGCCTTGGACGGTCTGGTCGAATTCGGTTGCCACGCCGACACCGCCGCTGACTGCCGCTGCGCTCGCGGCACTAGTCGCCGCGGCGCCCACCCCCACCATCGGCCCCATGCCGGGCTTCTTGGAACTTTCCGCTTTCGCCTCGAACTCCTGGAGGAGCAACGGCGCCGCCTCCGTGCCTTGGTACACCTGAACCTTGGTTCGCAAGTCGGTCCCCCCGACGCCGAAGCCGATAACCATCCGCCTGAGGCGGTTGCCCTCATCGATCGTCAGGAACTGGCCGTGGATAATCACCGTTCTCTCTGTGGGCATTGTTCCACTGGAGGCTTGTTCTACCGGCAGCCCGAGCTGATTCAACTCTTTCACGAGAGTCTCTGAAAAGGCCTTGGCGACCGCCCGCCCGACCTTGACCTGTTCTTCGTTTTCCTTGGCGCCTGCAACCAGATTCGCCAACCGCGCGCCGATGGCGCTGTTCAACTTGATGTCATTCGCCGACACCGCGAAATCGTACACGAGCACGCGATCCGGCATTGGTAACGGAGACTTCCCGGAATATTCCTGGACCGTATCCACAAGCGTCGGGGCACATCCCGCTAGGACTACCAGCGTGAGCCACGTCACCGCTCTATGAGCGATTCGCTTCGTATTGAAGTATTCCATTATCATGCTCCTTTCCTCGATCACGGAATGGATGTTATGAAATGGGGATAGGCTACTTTTTAAGTGGGGGCGTGTCAACTTTTTGAGCGGATGCGCTGACCGGCGGTCCGCCACCGCCGCGTTAAACCCGGCAGTGGTCCAAACCAAGCCTCAGAAAAAGTAGCCTGTCCCCTTTTTGCCTGTCCTGTGATGGACAGCGTGTCCGAGGCGAAGGCCAGCGTGAGCGCCGCTCCTAACCCCATGCTTCCCTGCAACAGCGGCAGCAAGGTCAGGAGATAGCCAAACACAAAGGCGAGCACCGTCGAGAGTACCACCGTTGGCCAGTTCCCCCAGCCCAACGCGGTGCCGATGACCATCCCGAGCACCTCGCCGATTGAACAGCCGGTGAGACAATGAGTGGTGGCGCTGAACGCGAGACGATTCAGAGAGGGTCGATCGGCGCTCTGCATCGCGTGATCCATTTACACACCGCGTAGCTCAGCCTGTCCACTTTTCACCTTGCACTTACTCCTCTTGGGCGTCACCACAAGAGCTGATTCTGCACCGATTGCACTTGACCGTCTTTGTAGCCTATTGATCATTGTGACCCTGGCCATGTTCGTGCAGGGGCATGATCGCATGCTCGAACACATAGTCCGCCACGCGGCGGCCCTGCGCGATACCTTCAGTCTTATCAAACACCCAGTGGATCCCGAGGTAGAGGCGGCTTTGGCCGTTCTCGTCTTCGGCTTGGGAGAGTGACGAGAAGGATCGCGGGATCAGCGGCCGCACGACCCCGTCGTTCCCTAGTGTCACACCGTTGAACTCATCCGACACGAAAGTGAAGGCGATCTCGTCGGTCCCGTAAAAGTTGCGCAAGGTTTGAAACAACGCGCCGCCGAAGCCAGCATGTCCGGACGGGTAGGAAGGAAAAGGCGGCGTGAAGTTCGGCCCGTCAAGATTGCTGGCCGGTGCGCCGAGCGGCGAATACGTAGCATCAGCGACCGTCTCGGCATTGCCATCCCCCGCTCCGGTCGGGCCGGTCCCCTCGTCAGCCTCACGAATACCGGTGACCGGACGCCAGTAATTATAGAAGTACTTTGACTCCCAGATGGCAATCCCCGCGTCGGCCATCGCCACATTCACCAGTGCCAGGAGCCGCGCGAACTCGATGACTTTTGAGGTCGTTTGCATCTGGTCGGCGATATGGACAGCGATCTGGTTGTACAGTCGTGGCGGTGCGCATAGGCTCGGCGTGCCGTCGTACCCCCAATAGATTCCGATCTCAGTCTGCTCCGCGGTGCGGATCGTCGGCGTCACGATCCCGTCACCACCAATGGCCTTCACGTATTTGAACGTGTCAGTGTACCCCGGGCTGTTCGGAGCGGGCGGAAGCGGGACACGAAATTGGTCACCTGATGTCATCACAAACGGCTTCACAGCACCCCAAAAGGCGCCCAACGCGAGTGTGCTCTGGCTGATTGGATCCATGCGCCACCGGCCCGGTTCATCACTCGTGGCAAAGTCCACGCCGACGTGCGGATCAGGAACCTGTGAACCATCATTGGCCCTCAGCGCTAGTATCGACATCATGCGCCGCCTGGGCCACGGCGGCGTCCAAGGATGCGGCGTGCACGGCCGGAATGCCTGTGTAACCGTGAAAGCCCCCGACAATCGCATTCACCACGTCAAATATCGCAATGTGCGCAATGGCCATCGCGCGGCTTGAACGCGTCGGTCCCAATTGCTCGCCAAATACGCGATTCTCTCCGGGCGCGACCGGAGTATGGTCCAGCCCGCTGGCGTTAATTGCGATCTCGTTCCACCGACGAATCGCATCGACGCCCGGTCTGGTTCGCGGTTCATGCATTTCGTGAAATCGCGGCGAGGGCGAGATGCTCGGCCCAAAGGCGCCTTCAAACCCGCCGGAAACCTCGCCCGCCCAAGCAGCGACCATGGGGACCAACGAGATAAAAATGATGATGAGACCCAGTATCCCGATTCGCTTCACACACATGGAGTCACCATCGGTGCGTTTATGGAGGAGATGTTTAAACGATGTGGACAGGCTACTTGCTAATTGGAGTGGTGTCAACTTGCTGCAGGGTAGTGGGCCCGGCTGAGCGAATCGTGGAGGCTCGGGCACCGTCACTTGTCGAGCAGATGCAGTCGCAGTCAGTGACGGCGAGCAGTGTTTGAAGCCGCGTTCTCGTATGGCGAGATTAAGGCGACTGACAGTTCCCCCCCCACTATCTTCACCCGCCCCGCCTGCAAGAGGTGACTTTGATGCCACTTTTTATGCTGATTATTGGAGGGTGTTGATGACTGAGACCACAGAGGCAGCGACACCAGATGAGTATGCGGCCGGGAAAATCCTCATTGAGGAATATTGCGCAGCGCTCGGCATCGACCTATGCTTTCAACACTTCGACGAAGAGCTCTCTAGTCTACTGGCCATGTACGGTCCACCTGGCGGCTGCCTGTTGCTCGCGCGAAAGGGAATGGAATCTGTCGGATGCGTCGCGGTGCGGGGTCTTGAGAACGGGGTGTGCGAAGTGAAACGTCTCTATGTCAGGCCGAACTACAGACGACTCAGGCTGGGGCGACGCTTGGCGGAAGACGCGATCGGTAGCCTGTCCCCTTTTCTTTGCTACAGACGGGCGGTCAGGAACGGCGTCGAATCCTCAGGAAGTCCTGGTGGCAGGAGAAGCGGAACGTGCCGGCCTGCTCGCGGAAATGCGCCCGCACGTAGTCTTCGAGGCTCCGGCGGCTCGGCGGGTCAGGGAGGTGCAGGAGGTTGAGCATGAATTCGGCGACGGTGTACGCCGAGTCGAATCCCGGCGTGCTCACGTGCGCGGGGACCGTGTCGATACCCACTTCGTAGGCATCGCCTCGCTCGCGGTGGATGGCTTGCGCGAGCCCGGAGAGATGGAAGTGTTTCGCCAGGAAGTGCTTCAGCATGCGCATGCAGTCGGTGCCGGGGTTTTGCAGCACCACGACGAGGATGCCGCCGGGAGCGAGCCAGGAAGCCAGCCGGTCCAGCGTGGCCATCCACTCGGCACGCTCGATGTAATAGAACACGTGGGAGCAGAGCACGAGGTCGGCGGTCGCGGATGGCTTCGCCTCCAGGATGGGCTCGGCGATCACCTCCGCCGAGGGACAGGCCCGCCGCAGCTCGTCGCGCAACGAGTCGTTGGGCTCGATCGCGATGGTGCGTTCGAAGCTTGGGACAAACCAGGCGGTCACCTGCCCGTTGCCCGCGCCGGCGTCGATGAAGACCCGCCTGGACGGCAGCGAGCGCACCAGGTCTTGCAGCCAGGCCCGCGCGTTCGCCTTCTGATCCGTGTGATCGAGGAAGACCTTGAAGGCGCGGTGATAGGCCTCGCTCTGAGACCCGTACACGGTGATCGCTTGCACGTCCTGAGCTCCTTCTTTCTGTCATTCCCGCGGAAGCGGGAATCCGGTCTTTCCTTTGATCATGGAAACCCAGGGACAGGCTACTTTCTAATTGGAGTGGTGTCAACTAGCCCTAAAGGAATGGTAGGCCTGGTAGCGCGAATCGTGGAGGGTGGGACTCGCAGGTGGCGACGAATGGGTGCCCGGTCCACGCGGAGCGCATCGTTTCTTGTAGGGGCACGGCGCGCCGTGCCCCTACTGTTCGGCGATAGGACCCGCTCCCCTACCCTATGGCGTCGCGTCCTTG
>VBOF01000321.1 GCA_005877855.1 Nitrospirota bacterium
CAAATGGTAGCCAAGAATCCCAAGGGCTTTCTGGGACGCTACGGCCTTGGTAACAAGATCCTGCAGGAAGGCGGGAATCTCGAGGAAGCGGTCGAGCACCTTCGCGTCGCGGTCCAGCTCGATCCCGTGCATGTCGCCTCGCACCTTGCGTTGGCCCGCGCATTGGCGGCCTTGGGACGCAACGAGGAAGCCAAGCCGGTGCTCACAGCCGGCATCAACGCCGCCGCATCCGGCCGCTCAAGCGGTGGGGCAGATCTCATTCCGGAAATGCGCGCGTTGCTTCAGACACTCGGATAACGATTGCTTGCCCGGACGGCTGCTTAGGCCATCTCCCCATGCCTCGACGCTACGATCACATTGATCTCCGGGTGCGCAGCCTTTCCGAGGCACGACCGTTTTACGAAGCGCTCTTGCCCGCACTCGGCTTCACTCGCGACGCCACGATCGAGGGTTGGTTGCAGTTTGAGTCTGACGACGCTGACGGCGTCACGGAGTTTTTCGGCGTCACTGAGTCGCCCGAGCACCGTCCGAACGAATGCCGCGTCGCATTCTGTGCCGACACCATCAGCGAGGTTGATAAGCTGGCTGAGATTGCCGCCCGTGCGGGAGCGCGGAACATCGAAGGACCAGCTTATGAAATTCCCCAACCCGGAGAAACCGGTTACTACGCCGTCTTTTTCGAGGATCCCTGTGGAAATCGCCTTGAGGTTTGTCACCGAACCAAGAACTGAAGAGGATGAAAAGAGGGTCGGAGTCGATTTAGTGGAGCGCTGCCGGAGAATCTGATCGGGCTTTGAGGAGGAACCAATGGGATACGTTGAAGAGAACTTGATGCCTGGGGAGCAGATTACGTACCGTGCCAACCTCCATTGGATCATCTACGCGGCCCCTCTCTTCTTTGGCCTGGTAGGGATCTTCCTCATCGCGTCCTCACTCGGCAACCGTGATCAGGCTGCCCTCGGAAGTCTGGGGGTCCTTTTCCTCATTGTGGCTGGTCTTCTGGGGCTCTCCCGCTGGATAACGTCCAGGACGTCCGAGTTCGCAGTTACTAACAAACGGGTTATCATCAAAGTTGGGTTGATTCGCCGTCACACACTTGAGCTCCTTCTCGCGAAGATAGAGAGCATTGGAGTAGAGCAAGGGATTCTTGGTCGAATACTTGGTTACGGCACAATTGTCGTCGTCGGGACCGGTGGCACAAGGGAACCCTTCCAGAATATTGCGCAGCCGCTAGAATTCCGGAAGCAGGTCCAGGCTCACGTATGAAAAAGCGAAAATTAGTGTGGCGAAATAGGGTCGGAGGTGATTTTAGAAAGGAGGACAGAGCATGAACTCAAAGCGACGGATACACGATGCCATCGTCGGGGTGGTGGTCACGGCGGGCGTGGTGCTCGGGTACTATGTGGGCCCGCTGTGGCTGCTCGTGCCAGGCGTGATCGGAGTCATCCTCATCCAGAGCGGGGTGACCGGCTTCTGCCCGGTGTACTTCATCCTGGACCGGACCTGCGCCACGGAAAAAGCGGGGTCGTGCGCGACCTAGCCGAGGGCCGGCGGCGCAAGAGAGTCGTTGCGTCGCACCGCAAACCGTTTGTTGTGCTAGGGATCGACCTCGCGGGTTCGCCGCGCCGTCCGACAGGTCTGTGCCTCCTTCGCGGCTCGCAGGCGCAGACGTCCGTCGCGTTCAGCGATGAAGACATCCTGAACACGGTGCATCAAGCACAGCCTGACCTCGTTCCCATCGATGCTCCGCTCAGCCTGCCCAAAGGGCGAAGGACAATCTCTGACCGAGGAGGCGAGCATTTTCGCGACTGCGATCTTGAGCTGCGACGACGTGGGATTCGGTTCTTTCCCGTCACGCTTGGTCCCATGCGGATGTTGACCGAGCGCGGTCTGGAGCTGCAAGCGAAGATACGAGGGATGGGCTATCGTGTCATCGAGTGTTATCCCGGCGCGGCGCAAGACGTGTGGGGCATTCCCCGGCAACATCGGGACCGCAAGGAACTTTTGGCCGGGCTGAAGAAACTGGGCATGAGAGGCTTGACCAGGGCGGCAACAAGCGACGAGCTGGACGCCGCGACGGCGGCTCTGGTGGGTCAGTGGGCTCTCTCGGGTCGTGGAGAGATGCTCGGCGGCGAGGGTGGGATCTGTATCCCTTCAGGTCGGTTCCTGGAAAGACAAAGAGGATAGCGAGGAGGAAGTCAGTATGCCGAGCAAGCGCCACCTGCAAGACAAGCGTATGGCACAGCGTCTGCAAGACCAATTACGGGTTTACAAGACAGTCCAAGCGATTCGCAAGAATCCGAGGAAACTTGACGAGATTGCTTTTTATCCTGTGCACGACAAGCGACGTGAGACACCTGCGTACAAGACGGTGCACAAGAAGATGGTAAGGGACCAGGATCGCCCATGTCTCATTTGCGGTGTCCGCAACTCTTCGCTCAAGGATCCGAAGACTAATACCTACGGCGCCAAGGCCATGGAGACCCACCACCACGTCATCGAATGGGCCCTAGCCAACGCAATTAGTGTTGCCAAGTTCAACAAGCACCTGCTTCCTCACCTCCGGAAGCGGCACCCCAATCGCCACGAGTACAAGCAGGACTTCAGTGAAAAACAACTCCTGGACTGGGTTGACCACCACGAGGACAATCTCTGGGTTCTTTGTGACGTCCATCATCGCGCGAAGTACCTTGGCATTCACGAGATCACATTTCCGATATGGGGCCCTATGGACCTCTTGCGCGATGACTTCGAGGATTACGTGCGAGCCGAGATCGGCAAGCTGAAAGGCAAGCGATAGCGAAACGGGAAGAAGATTGGCGTCGGACTGAGCTAATCCGGGATAGCTGAACCAGTCGCCGTGTATCCTTTTATAGACAGTCTTGTCAATGATTTCACCATGACCGAGACAGAAAGCACGGCTAATGGCGTAGAACGGCGGCGTAGTCAGCGAATACCGTTCTCGCTGCCGGTATACATGATGGGTCTTCAGCCCTCCCTTAGCTTCATCAAGCGATGCGAGCTTGTGGAGATCAGCAGCCACGGCTGCCAGCTCTTGGCGCCACGCCCACTCCCTCGCCTCACTCGGGTACGCCTCGATCGCCTGACGCGTGTCGCCATCACCGTTGCTCATGTCATCCGCTCGACCCCAGTGGAATCTACGGCGGTGAGGAAGTGGAGGGTCGGGCTTGAGCTCGAGGCGCCTGGGAACATCTGGGGGATTGCCCAACCTCCGCCTGATTGGGTTACGACACCCTGATTCCTGTTGCCTTCCTTCCCCTACGTCTAGCAGCAAAGGATTGACAGGCTACTTTTCTGTGGCAGAATCGAGGGGATGGCCTCGCCGCGGACCCACGAGCATCGACAGGCGGCTACCCACGCCGGGCTTCGCTACGTCACGGACGGCTTTGCGGGCATCCGCCGGCGCCGTTCCGGGACGGGCTGGATCTACTTCGCCCCGACCGGCGCGCGCATCAAGGACCCGGACACCCGGAAACGACTCAACAAGCTGGCGATCCCGCCGGCCTGGACCGACGTGTGGATTTGCCCGGACCCCGACGGCCACATCCAGGCGACGGCGCGCGATGCTAGCGGCCGGAAGCAGTATCGCTACCACCCCTCGTACCGCGCAACGCGTGATCGCTCGAAGTTCCGCCGCATGCTGGAGTTCAGCGAGGTCCTCCCGCTCCTCCGGGAGCGCGTGGAGCGCGATCTGCGCGCCGGCGACCTGACCCGGCGCCAGCTCCTCGCCACGGTGGTGCGGCTGCTGGACAAGACGCTCATTCGCGTGGGCAACGACGAATACGCCCGCGCCAACCGCTCCTTCGGGCTGACGACTCTGCGCAGACGGCATGTGCAGGTCGACGGGGCCTTGTTGCGATTCAGCTTCAGGGGTAAGAGTGGGGTTGAGCACACCATGGCCATCGCCGACCCCCGGCTCGCCCGCATCATCCAGCGGTGCCGGGATCTGCCGGGGCAGGAAATGTTCCAGTACCTGGACGCCTCCAAGAAGCGTCAAACCGTTTCGTCGGTCGACGTGAACGCCTATCTTCGGGAAATCACCGGTCGTGACGTCACGGCCAAGGATTTCCGCACTTGGGGAGGCACGATGCTGGCCGCCGTTGAGCTGCGGGCAGTGGGGCCTGCGTCGAGCCGTAGTGAAGCGGACCGGAACATTATCCGGGCGATCGACGCGGTGGCGGAGCGGCTCGGTAACACGCGCGCCGTGTGTCGGAAGTAT
>VBOF01000072.1 GCA_005877855.1 Nitrospirota bacterium
ACCGGGCGCTTGGTAGCTGAGTGCCTGACATCACCTCGCTCATCTCTCCGGTAGCCCTCGAATTCCTGTTCTTGCTGTCCATCGTCGGCTTCGTTGGCAGTGTGATCGCCATCCCATGGATACTGATTCGTCTCCCCCAGGACTATTTCTGCGAGAGCCATCCGAGGACCTGGCTGAAGGACCGTCATCCGGTCCTCCGGCTCATCGCCCTAGCGTTGAAAAACTTCGTCGGGTGGATTCTGCTGCTGGGGGGGATCGCCATGCTGGTCCTGCCTGGACAGGGGCTGCTAACGATGCTGATCGGCGTGTCGCTGATGGACTTCCCGGGAAAGCGGGCGATCGAGCGCAAGCTTGTCAGCCGGCCCTTGATCCTACAGGCCATCAATCGCATCCGGCAGCGGTTCGATCGGCCGCCCCTGCTGATCGACGAGCACAGCGTCCACAAGGCCTGACCAGACATAGACTCCCTCGCCAGGTTGCGATTACAATGGCGCCATGCCTCGCGTCGCCTTCGCCGGATTTCTTCTTGCAGGAACTCTCGCGTCGGTCGCCGCTGCCGTAGGGGTCCAGTCGAAGGGCGGATGGGTCGCCAAGGCGCCGGCCTTGCTCAAGCGCACCGAAGTGGCGGTCGCCGCCGTCCGCGGCAAGGTCTACGTGGTCGGAGGCTTTCAACCAGGCCTCCCGTTCATCACGCCAGCCGTTGAGGAATACAATCCGGCCACCGACACCTGGCGCGAGCGCACCCCGCTGCCCAGCGGTCTGCACCATGCGGGGATCGGGGCGGTGAATGACCGGCTCTACGTCATCGGCGGGTTCGAACTCTCGCTGTTCTCCATCTGGTCGCCGGTGACCAGCCTGTACGAATACGACCCGGTCGCCGACCGGTGGAGAGCACGCAGGCCCATGCCCACGCCGCGCGGGGCACTGGCCGTCGCGGCGCTCGACGGGAAGCTCCATGCGGTGGGCGGCTACAACCGGGACGGCAATACCAGCGCGCATGAGGTCTATGACCCGGCGACCGATAGCTGGACCGCGCGCGCGCCGATGCCGACGGCCCGCGACCACCATGCCGCCGCCGCGCTCAACGGCCGCCTCTACGCGATCGGCGGCCGGCTGAACCGCCAGTACAGCCAGAACCTCGGCGTGACCGAGGAATACGACCCTGAAGCCGATCGGTGGACGCGCAAGGCTGATCTTCCGACACCCCGGAGCGGGATCACAGCCGCCGTCGTCAAAGACCGCATCTACGTCTTCGGCGGGGAAGCTCCGTCCGGGACCTTCCGCGAGAATGAAGCGTACCATCCGGCTTCCGACTCATGGGAGGCCCTGGCACCCATGCCCACGGCCCGGCACGGGCTCGGCTCCGCCTCGGTGGACGGTGGGATTTACGTGATCAGCGGAGGGCCCACTCCCGGCGGGTCGTTCAGCAACGTCAACGAGGTGTTCACCCCCTGAGCTTCGCCCCCTCCCGCCTCCCGACCGATTTGGTAAGATACCCCTATCGCAATGATCACACGCCGATTCATACCGAGTATGGCGAAGCGCACCGTCATCCTCAGCGCAGGAACTATCAGTCTTTTATTGGCCCTCGTGGCTGCCTGGGCTGCGGACGCGCCGTCCCCAGGTATTCCCACCACGGTGATGGTCCGTGTGGTGGGGAACCGCGCGATGGTGTTGGGCGACGCCGTTGGCGGGGCGACCGTCACGATCAAGGACCTGGCGACCGGCGCCGTCCTTGCCTCCGGGGTCCAGACGGGCTCTGGCGGTGATCTCCGATCCATCATGATGACCCCGCGACAGCAGATCGAGCAGATTTACAGCTTGAAAGGGGCCGCGTCCTTCACGGCCACCCTCAGCTTGACGAAGCCCACCTTGGTTGAGATTACCGGAGAAGGCCCGCTGAAGTTTCCCCGCGCCAAGCGGCGCGCCAGCAAAACGGTCTTGCTCTATCCCGGCAAGCACGTCACCGGCGACGGGATCGTGCTGGACATCAACGGATTGATCGTCCAGATCGTCTCGCCGACCCTAGACCGACCTCTCGGGATCGGCGACGGCCTCACAATCCGCACGACGGTCAACATGATGTGCGACTGCATCGTCGAACCCTTCGGAAACTGGGACTCCCGCATGATGGAACTCTACGGAGAAGTGCGGGTCGACGACACGGTGATCGGGCATGTGGAATTCTTCCACCAGGGCCCGAAGGGCATCTTCCAGGGCGACTACACGATCCCGAAGTGGCTAAAAGGCAAGGACCGGCTGACGTTACGGGTCGTCGCGTCCGATGCGGAAGGCATCAATGTCGGGTATGACGAGATTACCTATCCACTGGTTCCCTGGGAGCAGAGTCGCGATGCCACCGGCCGCGACATCCCGCCGTTGAAATGATGAATGAGGAGCGCCCGCGGCTTCCGCAGCCGCGAAGTCTTGGCTGAGCGGCGTTCTACTGACAGACGACAGGCAGCGGAGGAACCACGATCCGGCCCTGCGCGGCGTAATCTCCTACCGTCGCGTCCCGCGAGAACGAAAGGTTGTACGGATCGGCGCTCGACCCCGCGAGACCGATCCAGCCCGTGTACCCCGTCTCTGACGGGACCAGCAAGAGCCCGCCGATCACGGTTTCGGTCTCCTCCAACGTGTCAAGCATCATGGTCCTCGTGCGATGCGGGAAGCTGTGTGCGTGGATCAGCAGCCGCCCCGGACCCTCCAGCATGTGGACGTTGTAGCCGACGGGCTGGTCCATCCCAGGAGTTTGCACGACGAGGAATCCGAGGTGGCCAGGCCAGATTTTCGAGCCCCGCAACTCGAAGCGATATGTTCCCCCCGTCGATGACCCGAGACAGGCAAGCACGGTTCGATCGGACTCCCGGTACCAATGGCTGGGAGGCGTCCCCCCGCTGTTGGGTTGCGCCCGCACGTGCTCGCGCTGCGAGGAGAGGCGGCGGCCCTCTTCCGCCCAGCGGCAGGAGTACTCACCAAGAGGCCGCCCTGCTCCCTCTCCAGGCACGCCCCCATTCTCTTCCGCAAAGACGTCCAGGATGGCGCGCAGTCCGCTGTCTGCCGTGCGGAGGAACAGCACGCCCATATTGACGCTCTGGTCAATCCGGTAGGCATCTCCGTCCTTGACGCCCTTCCCGTCGTGGACCATGAAAACGCCGGAGCGGCCCCCGTCTAGAAAATGCCCGTGGAGTGGATAGAAGCTCTCGCGGCCCGCCGACTCCAGCCGCTTGAGGAAAAAGCTCTGCCGCCCTTCGTCGAAGTCGAGCGCGGAGGCGTACAGCTCCGCCGTCTCAGGCCCGCGAGCGGTCTTGGTGCTGCATCCGAGGAGCAGCCGGCCCGGGCGGCCGAGCCGAGGCGGCAACGTCGGATCGGCGGCGGGATTGCCGGTGATGGCCGGAGGGCCGTCCTGAGCGAAGGGGTGGTGATGGTCGGCGGGCGCAGAGCACGCCGCTCCCCATGTCAATGCCACGAGGCCAGCCATGCCGGACCTGAAGAACCCGCTCATGTCGGTGCGCGGCCTTGCCTTTCGCGTCACGGCCTCATCAGCCGCTCGGCGGCCCCCAGCACGACGCGACGGGGCACGAACTGCTGGATCCGATTCAGCACGCGGTTGCGCCATCCAGTCACGACGAATGACCGTCCATGATCCAACGCCGCGAGCGACTCGGCCACCACCTCATCCGCCGTTTGCTGGTCGCCAGGGGCCCAATATTGTTTGATGCCGGCTGTCGCATGAAAGTCAGTGGCCGTCCGACCGGGGCAGCAGGTCTGGATCACCACCCCGTGCTTCCGGGCCTCCAGGTCCAGGGCTGCCCCCAGGCTCACCAGGAAGGCCTTCGTCGCGGCATACAGTGAGAGATAGGGCAGCGGCAGCAAGCCGGCGACCGACGCGACGTTGATGATGGCGCCTTTTCGGCGCTCCCGCATCTCCGGGAGGATCAAGCGAATCAGCTTAGTGACCGTGACCAGATGCAGAATGAGCATCTCCTGAATGCGCGGCATCGGCATGTCCGCAAATTCCCCATACAGCCCGAACCCGGCGTTGTTGACGAGGAGGTCCACTGGCTCCGTGCGGCGTCGGCGGACGTCCGCGTACAAGCGCTCGGCTCCGTCCGCCTGGGCCAAGTCGAGGACGATCTCTTCGACCGCAACGCCGTGCGCCGCCCGAATCTCGCCCGCGACGCGGGCGAGCCGCTCTGCGTCACGCGCCGCTACGTGCAGCGCATAGCCCCGCGCGGCAAGCTGGCGCGCGTAGCTCTCCCCGATTCCACGCGAAGCCCCGGTGATCACCGCAAGCATGGCTCGGCACTATAGCAAAGGGCCGCGAGGCGCACAACGCTGAGGCCAGGCTGGACAAACGGCATACGTATGGTTACTCTTTCACCCATGAGCGTCAAATATAGAGATTACTACGAGGTCCTGGGCGTTCCTCGCGATGCAACCGCGAAGCAGATCCGGGACGCCTACCGCAAGCTCGCGCGCCAGTACCACCCTGATTTGCAAGACACGCCGGCGAAGAAGAAGGTGGCCGAGGAAAAATTCAAGGAGATCAACGAGGCCCACGAAGTCCTCAGCGATCCGGAAAAACGCAAGAAGTATGATCAGCTCGGTTCTCGCTGGAAAGACGGCATGGATTTCACGCCGCCGCCCGGCAGCGGTCAGGCGGGAAGTTGGACCTGGACAGGGGGGGAGGGCTTCAGCGGCGGTTTCAGCGACTTCTTCGAAGCCCTGTTCGGAGGGCGCGGCGGTCCGTTCTCCAGAGGACAGTCGTCTTGGGAATGGGACCTAGACGAACAGGCCGGCGGCAGAGACCAGGGCGCCGACCTGGAGGCGGAACTGGAACTGCCCCTGGACGAGTTGGCCCAGGGAGGCACCAGGCGCGTCACGCTCACGGCCCGGGACGCGTCAGGACGTCTCCGACCCAAGCAACTCGATGTCACTCTGCCGAAGGGGGTGCGCCCGGGCGACCGCATCAGGCTCAAGGGCCAAGGCGCCACGAACGGGCGGGCGGCTCGCCCCGGCGATCTCTACCTGAAGATTCGTCTCCAGCCCCATCCGTTCTACACGCTCCTCGAGGAGTCCCCTGATGACCTCCAGATCGACCTTCCCTTGCTGCCCTGGGAAGCCGTCCTGGGCACGGAAGTCCAGGTGCCCACTCTGGATGGCCCCGTCTCGATGCGCATCCCGCCAGGGAGCCAGGCGGGTCAACGTCTGCGCCTGCGCGGCAAGGGGCTTCCACGGCGAGACGGAACCCGGGGCGATCAGTACGTCCGCTTGGTCCTGGTAACCCCGAAGTCCATCGGCCCCCGCGAGCGTGAGCTGTATAAGGAGCTCGGCAAGCTGTCCTCTGAAAACCCGCGCAGCGCGTTCAGTAAGGCCAGGGCCACTGGCCGCTGATGGACCCGCTGCTGACGTTCTTCGTCACCGCATTCGTGTCTCTCTTCGTCACGCTGGACGCAGTGGGTAACGTCCCTATCTTCCTGTCCATCACACCGCACACCTCCGAAGCCGAGCGGGCAGCGATGGTCAGGCGTGCTGCCTTGGCCGTCTTTGCCGCGCTGGTGCTGTTCGCCGCGTTTGGGAACTTCATCTTCAAGTTCTTCGGCGTCACCATCGAGGCGTTTCGCATCGTGGCGGGACTCCTCCTGCTGAAGATCGCCTTCGACATGATGGAGGCCAGACCGGCGCGGGTCCGCCACACGCCTGAAGAAGACGCCGAGGGGGCCCAGCGCGAGGATATCGCCATCATCCCGCTGGCCATCCCCTTATTGAGTGGTCCCGGCTCGATCTCCACCGTGATCGCGCTCACCGGCCAGGCAGCGAAATCCCCGAAAGTGGTCGCCTCATTCGCCCTGCTGCTGCTGGCCATCGCCCTCAATGTGCTGATCGCGTACGTTGTGCTGCGCAGCGCCACCGCAGTCACCCGCCTACTGAAGGAGACCGGGATGCGCATCTTCACGCGCGTCATGGGCTTGATCTTGGCGGCGATCGCCGTCCAGTTCGTCCTCACCGGCATCAAGGAAGCCTTCCACGTGCCGGCTTGATAGCCGGCCAAGAAGCCGTTAGGATACGCGGCGATGTCCTCGATCGGTCCCCCAACAGGCATGCGCGACTGGCTGCCTCAGGACGCGCTCCTCCGCCAGCGCCTGATGGAGACCATCAGCTCGGTCTACCGGCTCTACGGCTACCTCCCGATCGACACCCCGGCCATGGAAGACCTGGCCGTCCTGCTCGGCAAGGGGGGAGGAGAGAACGAGAAGCTCCTGTTCAAGATCCTGAAGCGAGGGGAGAAGCTGGCCCAGGCGAAAGATGACGAGCTGGCAGACTACGGTCTTCGCTACGATCTTACAGTGCCGCTCGCCCGTTTCGTAGCAACGCACCAAGGGAAAATCCCCAAGGTGTTCCGGCGCTACCACATCGGGCCCGTCTGGCGAGCAGACCGCCCGCAAAAAGGGCGCTACCGTGAGTTCTACCAGTGCGACATCGACGTCGTGGGTGGGGCCTCTTCCGCCTACGAGGTGGAGGTCATCACTGCGACGGAGCGCGTGCTGAAGGAGCTGAGGCTCGGGAAGTACCGATTCAGGCTGAGCGACAAACGCTTGCTGCCGCTCGTGCTGCAAGGGTTTGGTATCGCCAAGAATCAGGTCGGTCCAATCCTGATCGCCATGGACAAACTCGACAAAGATGTGAATCAGGCACGCCGCGAAATAGACGATGTCCTCTCACGCGATCCCGAGCCATGGAAGAAAGTGACAGCACTCCTTTTGCGAGCCTACGCTGTTCGGCAACATGACACGGGCCGGCATGATCGTATGGAGGAGTTCAAGAAATACTGGGACTCGATTGATCACCCGACGATCCGTGCTGATATCGAGGGTATTCTCACCAATCTCCAAGCCATAATCGCGTCTGTTCAGAGTATCAACCCTGACTCCTCTATCGTCTTCGATCCCCTCCTCGTGCGAGGCATGGACTATTACACGGGCCCTGTCTACGAAGCCGTCGTGGAGGGTCTTTCATCCTCAATCCTCGGTGGCGGTCGGTATGATGAGCTGATCGGGCAGTTCGCCGGCAAGAAAATTCCTGCTGTGGGATGTTCGATCGGGTTTGAACGGATCCTGTCGCTCCTGCAAGAGCAGGAACTTAAAAAGTCTTCGCCCCAGTCGTCGCGCGTCCTCCCGCGTGTCCTCCTCATTCGAGATGGTGTAGACACGATCCATCTCCATCAGCAGGCTGAGAAGCTTCGCGAAGGTCTCCGCAGTGAAGGGATTGGCGTCGAAGTTTATTTGGATGATGATGATGTCGGGAAGCAGTTCAAGTACGCGGAGGCAGCAGGGATACCCTGGGCTATCAAGCGCTTCGATGAGGCCACGTCCACTATCACCGTTCGCTATATCCCAACGAGGCAAGACCACACTCTATCTCTCCAGGAATTCAAGACCCGGCTCCACGCAGAGTCACCGGGCTAAGAACCTAGGTACTACCTCCCCTGTAGCCCCGGAGAATTTCCCGCTTTTTTATTTGACTCGGAATAGCCCTTTATGGTAAAGTTTTCATAGTGGCTGACTCGCCAATTTCCCCTTTTGTTATGCTAAGTTACGCTGATTACAGCCCTGTGGATGAAAGATGAAAAAAAGGGCCCTAGGTATTCTTCTGTCCACAGGTCCTGATAACCCCAATCTGACCACCGCCATCGGCCTCTCCGGCGCTGCACTGAAAGGAGGCGTTGATGTCTACCTGTATCTCATCGACGAAGGAGTGTTAACAGTCGATGACCCCCGCTTTCAGTCCTTACGGGATTCAGGGCTCAAATTATTCGCCTGTGCCTATGGCGCTCAACGCCTTGGTGTCCCAAGGAAAGACGATAAGGCCACCTATTGTGGGTTAGTCGTTCTTTCCAATATCGTTTCCGCTTGTGAGCGGTTTGTTGCTCTGAATTGAGTGTCGCAATGGTCCGTCCTTCTCCGAGAACGCTGGTTGTGATCCAGACAGACCCGACCAAAAGTCATCGTGCCGTGGAAGCTCTTCGTATTGCATTGGGCTTAGGGTCTCACAACGAAGGACAAGACATCAGCATCATCTTATGCGACCGTGCTCCTCATCTCTTGGCTCAGGATACTGGTGACATTGTTGATGCAGAGATCCTAGACAAGCACCTGCCTGTCTTCATTGAGTGGGGAACTCCCTTCTTTATTGCAACGGATGCGGACACACCGCATCCGTATACGACTGACATCGTGACGAAGCCGATCACCCCGGCCGAACTTGCCGCTGCCCTGGAATCAGCAGACCGTGCCCTCATCTTTTCATAGGAATGTATAGATGACGCTCCATCTGCTCACAGCCTCTTCTAAGCCTCTTGCTCTCCAGGTTCTCGGCTCTCAGCCTCCTTCTGCCACGTCCCCTCTCGTCGTTCTCCTGTCGGCAAGGAATACTGCATCGCTGTTGCCCCAGCACACAGTGTACCGTCTCACGGAAGGTCCTCCCTCGCAAGAACAGCACGAACTTACGTATGAGCAACTCGTGGAGATGATCTTCATGGCAGATAGGGTTATCACATGGTAAGAACTTGCTTCCTCAATCTCCTAGTGTTGTTTGGAGAAAAAAATAGGAGGAGTCGGTCGTAAGAGTAATGCCCCTTGATGGTGTGGATACAAAAAAATACGGTCTCCGATCAACCATATAGGCTGATTGGGTGTCTGAGCAGAGTGGGGACTACCTGGAATACCCGCTGGGGATAGAGTGACAGCGGGGGTGCGAAGACGACGGTGTCTGGTGGGACTGGAATGCAGAGATGTGGGCAGGCGTACGGATGTTATCCACAGGAGTGGAAGGGGCTGTGGAGTCCTTGAAAAGTAAGGGCTTGCTGTGGACATAACCGCGATCTGGGAAACCAGCGTGAGCCAGCTTCGAGAGCAGGTGTCGAAAGAAATCTTCGATACCTGGTTCCAGAGCCTGTCCCTAGGAGAACTCAATGACAGCGAGGCTACGATCAGGGTGCCCAACAGATTCTATCGCGACTGGGTGCGGGATCACTACCAAGGCCTGTTCGAGCAGACTTTAAGGAACACGACGGGGAAGGATCAGTTACGCGTGGGGTTTGTCGTATCAGAACCAGAAGCACAGGCGAAAGCCCCGTCCCGCGAAAACCTTGACCGGCCAGGGGGCACGGGAGGACTGCGGGGAAGAAGAACAGGACAGATCAACGCTCGATATTCGTTCGCAAATTTCGTTGCTTCTCCCAACAACCAACTGGCCCGAGCCGCAAGCATGAAGGTTGGCGAGTCTCCAGCTGCCGCGTACAACCCGTTCCTGATCTATGGAGGCGTGGGGCTCGGGAAGACGCACCTCATGCACGCAATAGGCAATTACATTCTCGAGCATACAGATCTCCGGATCGCGTATGTGACATCCGAGCAGTTCACCAACGAGGTCATTAATGGCATCCGGTACGACAAGATGATTGATGTGCGCCGCCGGTACCGCAACATCGACATGCTGCTGGTGGACGACATCCAATTCATCGCGGGCAAGCAGGCGACCCAGGAAGAGTTCTTCCACACCTTCAACAGCCTCTTCGAGGCCCGCAAGCAGATCGTCCTTTCAAGCGACCGATACCCCAAGGATATCCCCGAGATGGAGGAGCGGTTGCGCTCCCGTCTCGACTGGGGCCTCGTGGCCGACATCCAGCCCTACCCCCTGGAGGCGCGGATCGCTATCCTCCGGGACAAGGCCGAGCACGAGGGGATCAGCATCCCGGACGATGTCGCGCTGTTCGTGGCTACCAACATCAAAGCCAACATCCGGGAACTGGAAGGCTCACTGATCCGGCTCGGGGCCTATGCGTCGCTGACTGGCCAGGCCATCACGCTCGAGATGGCGCAAAGCGTGCTCAAGGAGCTGGTCGACGAGAAGAAGCACGTGATCACACTCGACGCGGTACAGGAGGCCGTCGCGGCGAAGTTCCACATTAAGATGGCGGACCTGAAGTCCAAACGGCGAACGAAGGTGCTGGTCTACCCGCGGCAGATCGCGATGTACCTGTGCCGGGAGATCACGCAGCAGTCTTATCCCGAAATCGCGCGGCACTTCGGGGGCAAGGACCACACCACCGTCATGCACGCGTGCAAGCAGGTCGAGAAAGGAAAACAGAGCGTTCCCGGCCTGCTCGGAATCCTCGAGGAGTTGAAGCGCCAGATCACCGGCGCATAAGCCCAGAAGGAGGCAGGGCGATGAAGATCAAGATTGCCAGGGACGAGTTGCTGACGGGGCTGCAGCGCGTCCAGGGGATAGTGGAGAAGCGCAATACCATGCCGGTGCTCTCCAACATCCTGTTGGAGACGAAGCAGGACGGGGTGGGATTGGTGGCGACGGACCTTGAGATTGGCATCCGGGGACACTACAAAGCCGAGGTCCT
>VBOF01000073.1 GCA_005877855.1 Nitrospirota bacterium
GGAGCGGGCTCTCGTCGCTGCTTCGCAAGACCCTCTTCGCAGTGGGCGACAACGACGCGCGTTACATCCTCAACGGCCTATTGATCACGCTGCACTCTTCCGAAAAGAAGGTCACGATGAAACTGGTCGGCACCGACGGGCATCGCCTGGCGATCGCCGAAAGCGAACTGGCGCATGCAGGGACGGACCTTCCCAAAGAGGTGAAGGCGATCATTCCGCGCAAGGCGGCTCAGGAGATGCGGCGGCTGCTCGAGGAAGAGGAGGGCGAGCCGCTGCTGGGCTTCACCAAGAATCTGGTCACCTTCCAGAAGAGCGGGCTGTACCTGACCTCGCGGGTCATGGAGGGGACCTATCCCAACTATCAACAGGTCATCCCGAAGGAGAGTGCCAAGAAGGCGGTGATCGAGCGGGCGGCGATGGAGGGCGCGCTCCGGCGGGTCGCCGTGCTCTCGAAGGACAAGACGAACGCGGTCAAGCTGATGCTGCAGGCAGGCACGCTCACCCTGCACACGAGCAACCCCGACCTTGGAGAGGCCACCGAAGAGGTGCCCGCGCAGTACCGCGGGGAGAGCCTGACCACCGGCTTCAACGCCCGATACATCCTCGATGCGCTGGCGGTGATGGACGGCGAGTCTGTCACCATGGAGATCAACACTCCCTTGAGTCCCTGCTTGATGAAATCGGACGGCGACCCAGGCTTCCTGTGCGTCGTCATGCCGATGAAGATCTAGGGAGCGCAGAGCGAAGGAGGTCTATGGCCACGGACGAGACCAAGATCGAGAGCGGACAGCACGACTCCTACGGCGCCGAGCAGATCAAGGTGCTGGAGGGCCTCGAAGCCGTCCGCAAGCGCCCCGCCATGTATATCGGGAGCACCGGCCCCGAAGGCCTCCACCACCTGGTGTACGAAGCGGTGGACAACAGCGTCGACGAGCACATGGCCGGGTTCGGCGAAACGATCGAGGTCACGATCCACATCGACGGCAGCGTCACGGTGGTGGACAACGGCCGGGGCATCCCGACGGGCATGCACCCCACGCAGAAGAAGTCCGCCGCAGAGGTCGCCCTCACCATGCTCCATGCCGGCGGGAAGTTCGAGCAGGGCGCCTACACCGTGTCGGGGGGCCTCCACGGCGTGGGCATCTCGGTCGTAAACGCGCTCTCGGCATGGCTGGAGATGGAGATCTGGCAGGACGGCCAGGTCTTCGAGCAGCACTACGAGCGCGGCAAGCCCACCGCCGCCCTGAAGGTCACCGGCAAGACCAAACGGCGCGGCACCAAGATCACGTTCAAGGCGGACCCCGAGGTCTTCGAGAGCACGGAGTTCAGCTTCGACATCTTGGCCCAGCGTCTGCGCGAGCTGGCCTTCCTGAACAAGGGCCTGGAGATCTCGCTCAAGGACGAACGCAAGGAGCCGGCCAAAGAGGAGGTCTTCCGGTACAAGGGCGGGATCGTGTCGTTCGTCGAGCACCTGAACGAGGCCAAGACCCCGCTGCACAAGCCCATCTACATCAACGTCGAGAAGAACGACCTGGTCCTTGAGGTCGCCCTCCAGTACAACGACGGCTATGCGGAAAACATCTTTGCCTTCGCCAACAACATCAACACGCGCGAAGGCGGCACCCACCTGGTCGGCTTCAAGGCGGCGCTCACCCG
>VBOF01000074.1 GCA_005877855.1 Nitrospirota bacterium
ATGAAACGGCGGTCGGCGGTGGCATCCTGATCCGCTGGCTTGGTGTCCCATGGTGCCTCCTCTTCTTTGGGCTTGCTCATCCTGCACCTGCTGCGGAAACGGGTCCTCCGTCGGAGGGTCGTGTCGAGGTGAAGGCCGAAAGCGAACGAACAGGGACCGTTCCTCCGGAACAAGCCGGAAGTGCTCCTCGCAAAGATACGGTGCCGGGGGAGACGACCGAAAAGGTCTCGGAGGATGTGCATCCCAAGCAGGAGCACGTGTTGAAGTCCCTGCCCGCAAAAGGCGGCTACACGGTAATCCCGCTGCCCGCGTTCGCTTACAGCCGCAACGAGAACTACTGGATCGGCGCGCTGGTGCCGATCCTGAAAGCAAACGACAAGGAGGAGATCGAGGACATCTTCGCGCCGCAGGTCCTGCATAATAAGTTCGTCGGCGAGACCTTCTCCCTCAATTATTATGGATACCGCAACGAAACGGTTCAGTACCGCGCGATCGCCTCCTATGCCACAAAAGTCGAGCGGACTTTCGAGTCGGGGTATAAGAACACGGCAGTGAGCGGAGGGCGGTATATCCTGGCGGCCGAGGCCAACTGGTTCAAGAACGCCTTCACCCGTTTTTTCGGCATCGGGAACCGCTCGCGTGATGAGGATGAAACGACTTACACCTCGCGGGAAGCGAACATCAGGCTCAGCGCCGGCCTCAACCTGGGTCAGAACTTTTCCGTCCTCTGGACGGAGCGCTGGCGCAATGTCCGGGTCGATGACGGGGTGATCCCGTCGCTGCCCCAGACGAAATCGCGATTTCCCACCCTCGAAGGCATCGATGGCGCGCAGATCTTCGGGCACCGCCTGACGGCCCTGTACGACAGCCGCGATAATCTGCTCACCCCGGTGCAAGGGACGTTCGCTTCTGCCTACTTCGAACTTGCCCACAACCTCATTCACGACGAGCCTGACCGGTGGTTCAGGGTGGCCATTGATGCCCGCCATCTGATTCCCCACGCCTCGGGGCGCATGGTGTTCGTGGGCCGCGTCCTGATCGACAAGGTCTTCAGCCAGGGCATCCCCTTCTACGAGCGGCCGACTCTGGGGGGGGAGAACACGCTCCGCGGGTTCGGCTTGAACAGGTTCGTTGATGACAACCTGTACCTGGTCAATCTCGAGGAGCGCATCCGCATCTACGAAAAGCGGATATTCGATAATCCCATCGAGCTGGAGGTGGCGCCGTTTTTGGACTTCGGGCGGGTGAACAACCATTTCCTCAGCCGCCTTACGAAAACGCAGTTCAACCCCGGCGTTGGAATCCGCGCCCTCTCCCGGCCCAACGTCGTGGGCCGATTGGACGTGGGGTACGGGAAGGACGGCGGCAATGTTTTCGTCGGGCTGGATTATCCCTTTTAGCGTGGGCCGGCGACTGTGAGGCCACGCTGCTTCCTGCTCTTGCTCGCGGCGCTGCTCCAGGTCGCCCTCGCGGCGACCGCTTGGGCGGCCTGCACGGTGGAGCGGGCGGTGCCCGGCGAGCCCGCGCTCTTCGTCAGGCACTTCAGCTCGGAGTGTACCAGGGCGGATCGCGCCGCGCAGGCGGTGCCGGCGGGCGAGATTCTCGAGGCCCTGAAGACCGGCAAGGGCGTGTCCATCCAGAACGGGGTGGTCTCTGGCGATCTCCTGCTGACCCGCCTTCCGACGGTGCCGCTGGCATCGGTTGCCCTGCCGCCCCCGGTGCTCGCGACCATGGCGGGATCTTCCGTCGCCGAGGCCCGCGTGATCCGCGGGCCGTTCGTGATCCGAGATTCAGTCTTCGACGGTTTCCTTGACACCCAGCTCAAGCCGGACATGGTCGAGCATCGGATGCTGGGCGACATGATGGTCATCCAGGGACCCGTTGCGTTCCACGGCACCACCTTCACGAAGAGCGTGGACCTCTCCCGGACGATCTTCCTGGCGCCGGTGGACAGCTCCGAGGCCGTGTTCCTGAGCAACGCGTTCTTCCTCACGTGCATCTTCGACAAAGCGGCGAGCTTCGAGAAGACGGCGTTCGCCGGGCACACCCGCTACTATCGCGCGGTCTTTCACGAACCGGTCACGTTCCTGCGCGCCGGGTTCAGCGGGCTGACGAATTTCCTCGCTGTCACGTTCAAGAAGGAGTCGAGCTTCTCGCGCGCCTATTTCAAGATGGGCACCGGGTTCTCGGGCAGCAAGTTCGAAGGGATCTCGGACTTCTCGGAGGCCGTGTTCGAGAAGAACGTCTTCTTCATGCATGCCGTCTTCGTCGCGGACACCTACTTCCGGCGCGCCACGTTTCGCGGCGAAGCCAACTTCTCCGACGCCAACTTCAAAGCCAAGGACGACTTTGCCAAGGTCTTCTACCAGCAAGGGCCCAACTTCACCCGCGCCAAGTTTGCCACCCCCCGCTCCTCTGCCGGGTTCGAGAACCCCGTGTTTCTGGCCATCGTGGGGACGGCTCTCCTGATTTTCCTGATCGCCTTCATCATGATCCTGAAAAAGGGGTAGCGCCCACTATATCTTGAAGGCCGACTTGCCTTTTGCCCTAAATCTGGTATATTCAGGCCTCTATGGCGGAGAATTGTGACACCGGTTTCGATCCGGCGGAGGACTCCTATCGTATTCGCCTGAACGAGTTCGAGGGTCCGCTGGACCTCCTGCTGCATCTGATCAAGAAGGATGAGATCAACATCTACGACATCCCAATCGCGACGATCACCAAACAGTACCTCGACTACGTCAAAATGATGAAGTCGCTGAACTTGGTCGTGGCTGGCGAGTTTCTGGTGATGGCGGCCACGCTGATCCACATCAAATCGCGGATGCTCCTGCCCGTTGAATCCGACGGGGACGACGAGGACGAGACAGACGAAGACCCCAGGGCCGAGCTGGTCCGCCGGCTCCTGGAATACAAGCGGTTCAAGGAGGCGGCCGGCGAGTTGGGGCAGCGCGGCCAGCAGTGGCGGGAGGTCTTCGGCCGTCAGCCGATTGTCGACGCGCGTGGTCAGGGTCTGCAGGGGGATGAGGACGGCGCGCTGCTGGAGCTGACGCTATTCGATTTGGTGGATGCTCTGCAGGGAGTGCTGCAGCGGGTTCCGGCGAAGACGCTGATCGAGGTGACGGCCGATCACCTGACGGTCAAGGACCGCATGAATTACATCCTGGAGCGGCTGGAGCACGAGCCCGCCCTGCCGTTTGAAGCCCTGTTCTCGCCCGACGAAGGGCGGCTGGTCGTGATCGTCACGTTCTTGGGCTTGCTGGAGTTGATGCGGATCAAGCTGGTTCGCGTCTTTCAGGCCGAGGCCTTCGAGCCCATCCTCCTGTTCCGGACGTTCCTGCCGGTGGCGGTCGAGGATGCAGAATCAGAGGAGAATGCACTCTGATGACGACGGAAACGGTAGAAGCCGTGTTGGAACACGACGGCCCCACCGGAAATGGGAACGACAACACCAGCCCCTTGTCGGGGCTGAAGGGTATCCTCGAAGCGATCCTCTTCGTGTCCGGAGAGCCCCTCTCCGTGGACCGCATGCTGGGGGTGGTCGAGGGCGTGTCCCGCGCGGAGCTGGTGGGCGCCCTGCAAGCGCTCCAGGCTGACTATGCGGTAGAGGGGCGAGGGCTACAACTAGTCGAAGTCGCCGGTGGATTCCAGATCGCCACACGGCCGGACTGCGCGCCCTGGATCAAGCGGTTGGAGAGGGCCAAGGAGGGCGCCAGGCTGTCGCGCTCGGCCATGGAGACGATGGCCATCGTTGCCTACAAGCAGCCGGTGGTCCGCGCCGAGATCGAGCAGATCCGGGGCGTGGATTCCGCAGGCGTGTTGAAAACGCTCCTCGAACGCCGGCTGATCCGCATCGTCGGGCGGAAAGACGCCCCCGGCCGTCCCATCCTGTACGGGACGACGAGACAGTTCCTCCAGGCGTTCGGGCTGAAGGACCTGAAGGACCTGCCAGCGCTCCGGGACATCACGGAGCTGAAGCAGGCCGAGCCGTTCACAGTGCCGAATCGGGACGCAGACGTCGATGTCTCTCCGGACGAGGACCGGGCTTCCACGTCTGAAACCGAATCCAAGGACGCGTAACGGCGTTCAGGGGGTTCGCGGAGTCTCAGGGGGAGACGTCGCGGGTTGTGGTGTCACCCGGCTCTTTGGCATGACCGCCACGCTGGTGCAGGTGCCCCCGGCCTCGTCCACGCGTTGCTCCACGATCTTGACATCCTGAAGTAACTCGTTGACGGTTTCCTCCCGCACCACCTCAATATCCTGTTCGACCGGCGCCCCCGTGCGCTCACGCACGCGATCCACGGCGTGTTCCTTTACCCAGACGCGGATTTGCTTGGCCACCTCGGCGCGGGCAGCGAGCTCTGAGACACGCCGGCAGACCAGGCGTCCCTTGGACAGGTCGCCCTGGCCGGTGCCCATCAGGTACTGGTCAGCAGGATATGACGACGCGATCGCAGGTGGCTGGACTGCAGGCTCCTTTCCCTGCGGTGGTTGCTGTTCCATCTTGTGCAGTTCTTGGAAGAGTTGGTTCGAGCCCTGTTGCGGAGACGCGGACTGCTCTGCGGCGCTTACGCAAACGGGACAGAACAGCATCGCCACGCAGAGGGAGATCCCCTTCCAGCTTGCCTTACGAGCCTTACCATGTGCGCTCATAATCCCTCCTTCTGCATCCTGCAGTCCAACGGTCTTACCGTCGGTGTTGGCCCCCGTCACCGGAGCGTTTGGGGTTTGTGCCGGAAGCCTGGCGCGGCAGCACAAACGGCGTGCGCGACACATGGTGATGCTGATGCGACTGGATCTGGTTGAGCGTCGGTGGGAGGGGACGTGGTGATGGAGGCTGCGCGAGCTGCGAGGGCTTCGCTGGAGAACTTGTCGGCGCGGGCGGTGCGGGCGGAGCCGGCTGGATCTGCTGAAGAGTCGGTGGTGGTGAACTTCCCGATGATGGGAACTGGGGCCGTGCAGGCTGTGGTTGCGGCGGCACAGACGGCACCCCTGGGATGGTGATCACCCGCTGAATGATGACGAGGTGCGGATTCATGGGGTTCACCTGTCCTGCCTGGACAAGGAGGCTTTGTACCTGCCCCAGTCCGGTCCAAGGGCTGGGGTGCACGACCGGCGTGACCAGCACCCAATCCGTCCAGGCCTGAGAGACGAGCGCATCGGATTGGAGATTGTTCAGCACTTGTTGGCGTTGCTGGCTGACAACCTGGACCTGGTCCGGCGTTGCCGCGGTCGCCAGGGCCTGGTTGGCCGCCTCCAGTTGCTGGTGGAGTTGGTCGACCTCGGTCTTCAGGGTTACGAGCTCACGCCGAGCGTCCTCGTTTTGGCGCAGTGCGGCAATGGCCTGCACGACGTCGTCCGGATCCACCTGGGCGGTCAAGTCCACGCGAATCACCACCGTGTCTCCCTCGAGGCGGGTGTTGATCTGCTGATCGAGGACCAAGATCAGGCCCGCCGTGTACGTCCGGATCTCGTCTGAAGTCACATCCAGGTTGGTGACCACGGTGACGCTCTCAAGGTAGGTCGCGACCTGTCTGCGGTCACGGTCCGCGTCTCCGCGGCGGTTTGTTCCACCCCAACGCTGCTGAGGCTGAAGCAGATGAGCAGGAGGGCGGTCAGGAGGTGCCCTCGTTGGAGCGGAAGAAGGTGTGTGGTCTTGGTAGTCATCGCCTGTGATAAGGATAGCACAGTTGGCTGGTTGCGTGGAGTTCTGGTAAGCTTGGTATTCTTCTTGCTTTCTGGCTGGGTGGAGGAGCACTGACTATGGGAAAGGACACGACTCGCTTCGTGAGGCGCAAACCCCTCCGTGAGGTGCTGGTTGAGCAGGGCTTAGTCTCGGGGCCTCAACTTGACGCAGTCCTCGGCAAGCTGGAGGACGGACGCGGGCCGTTCGGGCAGGCGTTGGTGGGGGAGGGTCTCCTCTCCGCGGAGCAGTTGGGCCGGGCGCTGGCGGCCCAGTACGGGTTGTCCTATGAGCCCTTGACCGAGTTCAGGGTGGACCCCAGGTTCTATCAAACCATCTCCGTTGAATTGATGTATCGCCATCCGTTTGTGCCGCTCGCCGAACAGGATGGCCTGCTTATCGTTGCCATCCATGACCCCGGCAATCTGCCGGCCCTGGACGAATTGGAGCTGCTGCTGAAGCGACCCCTCCGGCTGGTGGTCAGCACCCGGGACGCGATTCTGGCGGTCTTGACCCGGAGCGAAGGGTCGAGCCAGGCGTTGAAGGATATTGAGGCAGACTACCGGCCGATTTTGCTCCGGGAGGACGAGCGGGGCGACGAAGTGCTGTCCATCGAGAAGATCGCCAAGGACCTGAGCCCAGTGGTCAAGCTCGTGGATACGATCATCTTGAACGCGTTGCAGCGGCGGGCGAGCGATATTCACGTGGAGGCCAGCGATCGGGCGGTGCATGTCAAGTATCGGATCGATGGGATCCTGACGCCGGCGCTCGATCCGTTGGACCTCAAGCTCCATGCGCCCTTGATCTCGCGAATCAAGGTGATGTCGGAGCTGGACATCGCCGAACGGCGAGTTCCCCAGGACGGGCGGTTCCGGATCCGGCTGGACCGGAAGACGGTGGACTTTCGCGTCTCGATCCTGCCGAGCGCGTTCGGGGAGGTCGTGGTGGTCCGCATCCTGGACAAGGAGTACATCGCGACGGGGGTGGCCGCGTTGCGGCTGGATCGCTTGGGGTTCAATGCGGAGGACCTGCGGCGGTTCCGCCGGTCCATCACCGAGCCCTACGGGATGGTGTTGGTGACCGGCCCGACCGGCAGCGGCAAGACCACCTCGCTGTACGCTGCGATCAGCGAGATCAATGTGCAAGAGAACAAGGTGATTACGATCGAGGACCCGGTCGAATACCAGCTGGCCGGGGTCGTGCAGATTCCGGTCAACGAGAAAAAGGGGTTGACCTTCGCCCGCGGCCTGCGCTCGATCCTGCGCCACGATCCGGACAAAATCATGGTCGGGGAGATCCGGGATGCGGAGACCGCCCAGATCGCGATCCAGTCGGCGCTGACGGGCCATCTCGTCTTCACCACCGTCCATGCGAACAACGCCTTCGACGTGATCGGCCGGTTTGTGAACATGGGGATCGAACCGTATAACTTTGTCTCCTCGCTGAACTGCATTCTGGCTCAGCGGCTGGTGCGGACGATCTGTCCATCCTGCCGGGAAGAGGTCCGGCTGGATCGCGCGCAGGCCGAGGAGTCGGAGCTCAACTATGACCAGTATCGTGATGTCGCGCTGTCCCAGGGCCGTGGGTGCGAGCACTGCCACGGGACCGGATATCGCGGTCGTCAATGCATCACGGAGTTCCTGGACCTCACGGATGAGATCAAGGAAATGATCTTGGATCGAAAACCACCGTCCGAGATCCGCAAGCGCGCGGTGTCCCTCAGCATGACGAGCCTGCGACAAGCAGCCGTGGAGAAGTTACGCGCAGGGGTGACTACGCTGGCTGAGATCAACCGGGTGACCTTCATCGAACAGGTGTGAGATGCTGGGATTCGGCCCGCCGCGGTACAGTTTGAAGCTGGGTCCGCGTCAGGCGGCGTGGGCGGCGCGCTCCACGGACTGGCGAGGACAGCCACACGTTCGGTCCACCGTGGTGGATCTGCCGGCAGGCCTCCTCAAGCCCTCGCCGGTCGAGCCCAACATCAGTGACGTCGAGGCGCTGAAATCCTGCCTTCATGCCTTGATCGGGATACCGGTCGGAGGCCAAGCGCCCGGCTGGCCAATCGCGCTGGTCTTGCCGGATCTCTGCGTCCGGACCGTGCTGCTGAATGTGGACACATTGCCGGCTCGCTCGCGCGAACGGGACGCCCTCATCCGCTGGCGTCTCGAGAAGGAGGCGAGCTTCCCAGTGGCGAGCGCCAGAGTTGTGTCGCAGGTCGTCGCACCGCACTCTGTGCTCGTAGTGATGATCGGGGAATCGGTGCTGCGGCAGTACGAAACCCTGTGCGACGACCTGGGGCTGGTCCCGGTCAGTGTGACGGCGACCAGCCTCCTGCTGCACAACTTTGCGCGCGCGTCCTTCCCCGGTGAGGAGCCCACCGCCTGGGTGTCCGTCCTGGATGACGGGTTCATGTTCATGGTTCACCATGCCGGCCGTCCGGTCTTCGTGCGCACCAAAACTCAATCGCCGCAGATCCAGGACGATCTCGTCACATCGTTGGCGTTCTATGAGGAGAGCCATCCGGGGACCGCGCTTCGGCGCCTGTATGTGCTCAGTGAAGAGCGGGAGGGGGAGGCGCTGACGGCGATTTCCAAGGAGCTTGATCTGTACGTGGTCCCCGTCGGGCCGGCTCTTGTCCAACGTACCTGGCGTGGGGCGCTCGTCGAGGCCACGGCGCCGGGCGTGCTGCCGGCGATCGCGGCGCTTGCGCCGAAAGGGAGGCAGGACATGCCTGCGGTCGATCTGAGCGGCAGCCATTACGCCTATTTGAGTCGTGCCTGTGTCGCGCTGTCGGTGGTCTCGCTGCTCCTGATCGGATTGATCGGCTGGAATGTCCGAGAAGCGCGTGCCATCCGGGCCCAGGCCATGCAAGTCGAGCAGGCCCTGGTCCGCGTTCAGGAGCAAGACCGTCAGGTCCAGCTCCGAGGACAAATGGAAGGGGTGGACCTCTCCGATCCGGCGATGGGGCGGCTCACAGCCCAAGTCGGCTTTGCCAACGACCTGATCGCCAAGCGCGCGTTTTCCTGGACCCTGTTCCTCACTGATCTGGAAGAGACCGTCCCGCCGCGCGTCTCGATCAACAGCATCCGGGTTGATCTCAAGGACACGGTCATTGCGATCGGTGGATCGGCGCTGAGCTTGAAGGATTTGACCACATTCATCGTCAGCCTGGAAGACCATCGGGCGTTTAAGGACGCTAATCTGCTCCAGCATCGGGTCCACGAGAATGACATTGTGGACTTCAGCTTGACCGTGCGGTACCAGTCCCAAGCCAGGGGATCATGATTCCCGGAGTACCGATTATCCGCCGATTGCGGCGGAAGCCCTACGCCGCCCTCATTCTTTGGATGGCCGTGGCTGGCGTGCTGGGCGCCGCTCTGCTTATGGTCCGTCTGCTCGTGGTGGCGCCAGCCCAAAACCGGCTTGCCCAGGCCGAAGCCTCGTGGATGGCGGCGAGACAGCGGATCGCCCAACGCCTGGAGGCCAAGGAGGCGCGGAAGCATCTGACCGGGATCCTGAATGCCTTGCCGGGGCATCGTGACTTCGCGCAGCTTCCGCTCGCCCTATCGGAAGTCGCGCGGCGGGATCGGGTCTCGATGCCGGATCTCTCCTATGCGCTGGAGAAACCCCATGCAGGGGGCTTCGCCAAGGCGGTGCTGAAAGGATCGGTCTCTGGTCGCTACGAGGATCTCCGGAGGTTCATTCATCATCTGGAAACGGCCGACGGCTTCCTCTTCGTCGAGGACCTCGACGTCAGTCAGCGTGGTACGAAGAAGGGCGAGATGGTCACGTTTCAGATCACCGTAAGCACCTACGTCCGTGAGGGGGCGACACAGCGTGTGCCCGCTCGAGCCGTCATGCCATGACGAAACGCGCTCAATGGCTGACACTGTGTATCCTGCTCGGGATCTGGGCGGGCGTAGCGATCTGGGTCGTTGCGGACGCGCCGGAGCCGCAGCGAGTTCCGCTGAGGTATGTGACCGGCCGGGCCAGTCGGACGGAGGCGATCCGCTCTGAAGCCGGGGGCGGCTTGAAAGTCAACCGCGACCTGCTGGCGGCCGCACGGCGCCGGGCGGACAAGGCCTTCGTCGCGCCGAAGAACATCTTCGCGCTCCTGCCAACTGAGAAGACAGAGAAGACAGAGAGGATGGCGCTCCCTCGCGCCAAACCACCGGCGCCGGTGCCTCCGCGGGCGCCGGCGGTGGCTGCTCCCGTGGTCCCGCCGCCGCCTTCGCCGGAAGAACTGGCCGCGCAGGCTGTTCGTCAGGAGTTGGACCAGTTCCGCTACCTCGGGTATCTCAGCCGGGATGGCAGAGTGCAAGCGTTTCTCTCGAAGGGCAAAGAGCTGTACATCGTGCGGAGCGATGAGATGATCGAGCAACGGGTGCTTGTCAAGACCGTCACGCCGACCGGCGTGACCCTGCAGGACCCCCGATCTCGGGTGGAACGGACAATCCAACTGGTCGAAGGCAGGTAACCTCCGCTCGCAAGTGGACCAAAACATCCCGCTGGACGAAAGCAAGCCATGAACGATCACCGGGGGCGCGTCGCGTCCGTGGTCTTGTTGCTGGTCATGTGCCTGCTGAACGTTTCCTCATCCGCCCGTGCACAAACCCCTCTTATCACGGACCAGGTTCTCATCACGGTGCTCAGAGATCAGATCTTCGCCGCGACGCCGGGTGAAGGACTCATGCGCGCGGATCTGCTGGCTGGCGAAGAGATCATCAAGATTGAATCAAAAGGATTGAATGCCTTGGTGCGGACGTCAGTCAGGCTGCTCGGGTTCTCGGCACAGGTCGTACGCTGGAGCGAGGTCCGCACAGACCTGGGGGAGAAGGTTACGGACAGTCGGGTGACGCAGTCGTTGCTGTTCGTACGGACCAACAGGCGCCTGTACGGGTTTCAAGGTCCGCTGGGCCGGTGGAAGACGGAGGACTTGGGTGTCCGAGAAGAGATTCGCGACACTCTCGTCGCCGAGAACGTGGCAGTGGTGGTCACTGACCGGCGCGCGCTGGCCTTCTCGGCCTTTACCGGAGGCTTTTTCCAGCAGGACCTCTCCACTGATGAGCCGGTGGCCTCCAGCGCTGTCAACGCGAACGTCGTCATCCTCACCACCGGCACCCGCCGGTGGATCTTCCGTTCCCAGCTCGCCGTGTGGGCCGAATTGCGGTAGGCGTCTCTGAATGCCTATGGAATGGCAGAGCCGCTAGGCGGTGAAGGTGTTTGCGCTGGTGTCTGCGATGTTGGTTGTCAGGGAGAACTGGGTTGTCCCTGAGTAGTTGGTTGTCCCTGTGTGGTTGTCTGTCCTTGAGTGGTTGGTTGTCCTTGAGTGGTTGGTTGTCCCGGAGTGGCCGGTTGTGCCGGTGGGGCTTGTGGCGTGGAGGCGTTCGGATACTGAAACACCCACAGGTAATAACTGGTCACCGCTTCAAAGTGCCGCACGGCAGGTGGGAAGTTGTGCTGCTTGAACGGCTCCGCTTTGCTCTTACTCCGTACGCCCTTAATGCGGGCGGTGTTGAGATCGCGCACGTACTCCCAGTCGCCGCCGGTAATCGGATCCTTGTACGCCTTTCGCAAGGCAGGGTAAGGCTGCTTGGTGAGTTCCTCTAACGTAAGCGGATAGATCTCACCGGGGACGACGCGCCCTTTCTTCTGCTGGGCCGAGTAGACCGCCAGCGCGGTCTGAATCTCTATGCCCCGCGCCAGAAGGTCAGCTTCCTGCTCGCGCTGCACCACGGCCTTCCACTGCTTCGCCACCACAGTGACGGAGATCCCCATCAACACCACGGCCAACATCACGAGGAGGTAGGTCACTCCACGCTCCTCTTGGCATAACCTTCCCGTGGCCATACGCTTGGTCCTAAGCGGGAGCGTCGACTCCCTACTTCTATTATGCCTGAATCTTACAGTGAATTTACACAATGCCTTGTCGAGTCTTGCCTTGGAGACCATTCGCTTCTTGTACAAGTTTCAATGTCCGCCTGCAAAGGCGTAAACTATACCACCATGAGAATCGAAGCGCGCGTGCCCCCAATCGTGGCGACCGGTTTCGTCCTGCTCTGTGTCATCGCCGGAGCTGCCGACCCGGGGCGGGCGGAATCTTCCGGAGCGGCGCTGGGACGGCAAGGGTGGGAGGCGATCAGAGCCGGTCAGATCACGGAGGCGTCGCGTTTGTTTCACGATGCCATCGCCGAAAATGCTCACGATGCCACGTTGTTCCTGGGAGCGGGACTGGCGGCGCACCTGCAGGGGCAGGAGATGGAGGCCCGCACGGCGCTTCAAGAAGCCGTGCGACTGAACCCCAAGCTGACGGCAGCGTCGCTCTTACTGGGGGACATTTCCTATCGCCAGGGCGATCTGGAGACGGCGGTCCGGACGTATGAGGCGGCGCTCGAGGTCGAACCGAACAACACACAAATCCGGGGGCGGTTGGAGGGCTGGCGCAAAGAAGCGGCCTTGCACAGCAGATTTCAGCAAAGCCTGAGCCCGCACTTCACTGTCCTCTTTGAAGGGCCGGCGGAGCAACGTCTCGCCTCGGCCGCATTGGATGCCCTTGAGGCAGCGTACTGGCGCATCGGGACGACGCTGCTGGCCTACCCATCGGGGATCCTAACTGTCGTCTTGTACACCGATGAGCAGTTTCGTGATATTACGCGAAGCCCGACGTGGGCGGGTGGTGTCTTTGACGGGAAAATTCGAGTCCCGATGCGGGGGGCGCTCAATGACCCCCGGCAATTGGAAAAGGTTTTGGCGCACGAGTTCACCCATGCATTGGTGAAGAGTATGGCGCCGCGTGGAGTCCCGACCTGGGTCGATGAGGGACTGGCGGTTGTGTTGGAAACGGGCGATCTCAAGTGGGCTGAGCGGTTGGCCCGGCAGGCCCCATCGCTGATCCCGCTCCCGCGCCTTCACGACGGCTTTCTGAGCTTGCCTGCGGATCAAGTCCCTCTTGCCTATGCCGAAAGCGCGCTGGCCGTGCGAATGCTGATCGAGCGCGGCGAGGCCCTCTCGCTCGCTTCTTTGCTCCAAGACCTGGCTCAAGGCCAAGACTTCGCTGCGACCTTCGAACGTCACTTTTATCTCTCCTATTCAGACTTTCATTCAGACTTTCAGGTGGCCTGGGGGCAGCGGGTCCGATGACACGTGCATGGACCACCCGTTTTCGGTATAATTGCAGATTCCTAAGCAGCTTTGATTGAGACTTTAAGGGGAGGCGAGTTTGAGATACCGATCGGGTCTCTGCTTCCTGATTGCAGCGGTCCTGCTGGCCGGGTGCTTCTCCTACTATGTCCCGGACACCACGCTTGCCGACCGACTCATGCAAGAGGGGAACTGGGAGGCGGCCATGGCGGCCTACCAGGAGGCCCTCAAAGATGATCCGTACAATCCAGCCATTCAGGCCAAGTTGAACGCCGCCAAAGGGCGGGTCGCGGCGGCGGCCCAAGAGCGAGGACGAGCCGCGCTCAAAGAGCGTAATCTCATGCACGCGATCGAGGCGTTCAAACAGGCCTTGAGCCTGGAACCCTCGAATCTGGAGCACCAGTCCGCGCTGGCTCAAGCGCTGCGTTACAAGGAAGCCCAGGACCGGCTGATCGTCGGGCAGAAGGTGCTGAAGGGTGGCCGGCTGGAGGACGCGGCCGAGGCCTTCGAGCGTGCGCTGGAACTGGATCCGGACCTGAAGGCCGCGCAAGACGGCCTGGTCCAGCTCGCCGAGAAGCAAAAGAGCGTTTCGGTGCCGCTAAGCGGCTCCAAGCAACCCATCACGCTCAAGTTCCAGAGCGCTCGGACCAAGGAGGTGTTCGAAGTCCTGGCGCGTGCAGTCGGAATCAACGTCCTGTTCGAAAAGGACATGAAGGACGATCCCATCACGATCTTTGTGAAGGACGCATCGTTTGAGGAAGCCCTCAACCTGATGCTGACGACGCAAAGCCTCTTCATCCGCCGACTGACGGCCGACACGATCCTTGTCATTCCTAAGACAAAGGCGAAACTGGACCAATACCAGGACCTCCTCATCAGGACATTTTACCTCTCGACCGCCAAAGCCAAGGACATGGTGAACCTCCTGCGTACGATGCTGGAGACCAAGCGGATCTTCGTGAACGAAGACTTGAACGCGATCGTCATGAGGGACAGCGCGGACAAGGTCAAGCTGGCCGAGCGCATCATCCTGGCCAATGATCGGAAGCAGAGCGAGGTGGTGTTCGAGATCGAAGTCCTGGAAGTGGATAAGACCTTGTCCGACAAGTTTGGCGTGAACATCGCCAAGCAAGCCGGGGCGGCGGTCCTTCCCCAGTCCACCACCCCCCCCTCGTCGTTTCCAAGCGGCACTACCACCCTCTTTACGTATCAGCAATTGACGTCCTTGAACCCGACCAGCTACCTCTTCACATTACCCACCAGCGTGCTGCTGGATTTCCTCAGGTCGGAAGCCACCACCAAGACTCTGGCCAATCCGCGGGTACGGGTGGTGAACAACAAACAGGCCAAGATCAACATCGGCGACAAGGTGCCCATTCTGTTGTCCACCACCAGCGTGATCCCCGGCACGACGACCGGCATTCCCACCCAATCCACGGTAACCTCGATCGAATTCAAGGACACCGGCATCAAGCTCACGGTGGAGCCCATCATCCACCTGAACCAGGACGTGACCCTCAAGCTCCAGCTCGAAGTGACACGGCTGGGCGACCTGGTGACTCTCCAGAGCAATCCGCTGATTCAACAGTTCAAGTTCGGGACTCGCACTGCGGAGACCTCGCTCTCGTTGAAGGACGGGGAGAGCGTGGTGCTCGCCGGCCTGATCCAGCCCGAGGAACGGACGACTATCCAGAAGGTGCGGGGGCTGGGTGACATCCCGGTGCTGGGCGAGATTTTTAAGTCCACCTCTCGCGATGTGGTCACCACCGACGTGATCCTGACCATCGCGCCGCACATCGTCCGGGCCCTGGAACTCCCTCCTGTGGATGATCAAGCCTTCTGGTCAGGAACCGAGGAGGCGTACGGACTGAAGCAGCTCTTCCCTGACGCAGGTGCAGGCAAGAGCATTTCAGGCGTGGCGGCCGTAAGTCCGGCGTCTGCTACTCCCGGTGCCCAATCCCCGGCGCCGGAAGCGCCTGCACCTCCTAGAAGCCAAATCCCGCGACAGCCGCCTTTGGGCGTGCTGTCCATTCTCCCTCCGGACAGAACGGCATCAGTGGGAGAGGAGATCAGGCTGGATGTGCTGATCACCAACATCGAGGACCTTGCCGAGGGCACGCTGACCATCAGTTACGATCCCAAGGTCTTGGAGTTCCGCCAGGCGTTTGAAGGTGAATTTTTACAGCGAGAGGGGACGGCCACTGTCGTGACGGCTGCGAATCCGGCGACGGGTACGGTGGCAGTCCGGCTCACGCGGGCAGAGGGATCAAAGGGTGTGAGCGGCGCTGGTGTCCTGGCCACGCTGGCGTTTGTCGCAA
>VBOF01000322.1 GCA_005877855.1 Nitrospirota bacterium
CGCATCCTGGACTTGCGGAAAGACGGCCGGCTCCGCTACATCCTGATCTTCAAGAACCACGGCGCGGCGGCTGGGGCCACGTTGGAACACACGCATTCGCAACTGATCGCGCTGCCCATCGTCCCGACCAACGTGGTGAACGAGATCGCCGGCTGCCATGAACACTATAAGGATAAGGAACGCTGCATCTACTGCGACATCATCCGACAAGAGATCAGCGATCGGAGCCGGGTCGTGAGCGAGAACTCCGAGTTCCTCTCCATCGCGCCCTTCGCCCCGCGGTTCCCGTTCGAGGTGTGGGTGCTGCCCAAGAGGCACACCTCCTACTTCGAGGAAAGCCAGAAGTTCCAGTTCGAAGCGCTTGCGCGGCTCTTCTCGGACACGCTGCGCCGGCTGGACCGGGCCTTGGGCACGCCCCCGTTCAACTTCATCCTGCACACCTCGCCTCTGCACGAGCGGACCGGCGAGTTCTACCACTGGCACATCGAGGTCATGCCCAAGCTCACGCAGGTCGCCGGCTTCGAGTGGGGCACCGGGTTCTATATCAACCCAATTCCGCCGGAGGAAGCCGCGGCGTTCCTGCGGGACGCGGAGGTATAACGGGAAGGGGCGCGTCGGGGTACCCGTTGCTCATGGTTGCAACGGGTCGTATCGCCTGGGGAGGGTGGGTGAGATGAAGGTCATGCTGAACCATCCGGTCCGGGAAGTGGAGGTCAAGGGGCCCCGGCGCGTCAGGGAAGTGCTGAAAGAACTGAATCTCCTGCCGGAAAGCGTTCTGGTGGTCCGGGGCGACGATCTGGTGACCGAAGAGGAGCTGCTCAGGGACGAGGACCGGATCGAGATCCGGCCGGTCATCTCGGGAGGCTAAGGCGATGCGCTGCCGCAAATGCAAAGCGAAGGCAGTCCTGGACATTCCCCGCCACCATACGGCTTTCTGCAAAGCGTGCCTCACGGAATTCGTGTGCGCGCAAGTGGAGCGGGCCATTGCCGAAGAACGGATGTTCACTACAACCGACCGCGTGCTCGTGGCGGTATCGGGCGGGAAGGACAGCCTGAGCCTGCTGGACATCCTGCGCAAGCTCGGCTACCAGGCCGACGCGTTCTACGTGGACCTGGGGATCGGCGAGTATTCGCGACAATCCAAAGAGAAGGTCGAGCGCTATACCAGCGCGCACGGGATTCCGCTACACGTCCACGAGCTCAAAGAAGACGAGGGGGCCGGCATCAACGACCTGGCCGACCTGGTTCGCCGGCCGACCTGCTCGGTCTGCGGCACGCTCAAGCGCTACCACTTCAATCGAACGGCGGTCGAGAAGGGATACCACGTCCTGGCGACGGGCCACAACTTGGACGACGAAGCCGCGCGGCTGCTCGGCAACATCCTACACTGGCAGACGGAGTATCTGGAGAAACAGGGCCCGACCTTGCCGGATTCAGTGGAAGGTTTCGCGAAGAAGGTGAAGCCGCTCTACCGTCTGGCGGAGCGGGAGATCGCCGCGTACGCGATCGTCAACGGGATCGACTATATCGTCGAGGAGTGCCCCAACGCCCAAGGGGCCAAGATGCTGCTGTACAAGGACATCCTCAACCGGCTGGAGAGCGAGTCGCCCGGCACGAAACAGGCCTTCTACTGGGGGTTCCTCGCCAGGCAGGAGGCCGACAAGCAAGCGCGTCCTTCCATGGCCGAGCACGACCGCGCTGTCTTGCATCCCTGCGCCACGTGCGGTCAGCCGACGACCGGCGAAATCTGTTCCTACTGCAAGCTGATGGCCCGTGCCAAGAAAGACGGGCCAGCCACCACCGTCTCCCCCTGAGCCTCTCGTGCAGTCCCACTTTACTGACTGAGTCAGCCTTGCGCGCTTGCGGGAGACCGGTCGAATGGGATACAAGTAAACGCAACGGATCGACGAGGAGGGCTCGCTATGGCCAAAGCATTGAAGTGCTTCAAAGAGGGATGCACTTTCGAGGTGCGGGGCAACTCTGTGGATGACGTCCTGGCCAAGCTTAAGATGCACGCGATGATCGCCCACCAGATGCCGCAGCTACCACCCGATCTGATCGAGAAGGCCAAAGGCTCTGTGCGCGACGTATAAGATGCCAATCCCGGTGAAACCCTGCCCTTCTTGCAACAAGCTGATGTGGATCAAGGAGGAGTCCATCGAGTGGGTGGACGAGAACACCATCCGCTTCCGGTGCCCGCATTGCCAGTCGCTCGTGCGTCGCAGGCTGGTGGAACTCGGCGCGAATGCCGCCGGCCCTATCAAGCCAGCTTGACGCCTCTCCCGACACTCCCTAAGATGGCGCTATGACTGTCCTGTCCAATGGGGACCGCGTCCACTTGGTGGACCGGAAAGGCCGGCAGTACGCGTTGACGCTGAAGGCCGGTGACACCTTCCAGCTCAGTGGGGAGACGCTCGCCCACGACGATCTGATCGGCAAGCCAGACGGCACCCTGGTCACCCTGTCCCGCGGGCGTCGCATGCTGGCCCTCCGCCCCACCCTCTCGGAGTACGTGCTGAAGATGCCCCGCGGCGCCCAGGTCCTCTATCCCAAGGACCTCGGCGTGATCCT
>VBOF01000075.1 GCA_005877855.1 Nitrospirota bacterium
TCGAGACCGACCAGAGAGACCGTCATGAAAATGTCTGTGCGGGTGCCGACCGCACTCCCCTCCCGGCCATAATAGAGCCACTCAGGACTCACCACTTCGTTACCATTTGGCACGACGACCAGCACCTGCCGGACGCTCAGCGGAGCACTAGCCTTGCGAATATCGCTTAGCAGGTCACCTTGGGAAACCGGAAGGATCGCCGTGCCGGTAATTTCCAGACGCTTCCCAGCCGTGAATTGAGCTTTGATCTTCTCAGCCATTTTGCGTTGCGCTTCCTGCGAAGGGACTGCCGATCCGGCCGGCACAAGCCAGACCAGGCCGAACTTCGCTGGCTGAGCAAGCGTGACGTTCTGCAATGGAGTCGCTCCGGGGAGGAACGGATTGGCCGGGGGCGGGTAGGCCTCAGGGAAACCGGCACAGGCCGTGATGAGGAGTGAAAGCCCCACCGCTGAAGCGATGCGGTTGATTGTTGCGCTTTTCATGGCATGTACTCCTTTTGGTAAATCGAGTTGTTGGGTTATTGTTTATCGTCTCTCACCTGTAGAGACTTGCTTTCCAAAGAAATATTCCCGATGACTCAGCAAAATTTACTTGCCTCACTCTTTGAAGTAGACTAGTCCCCCGCGGAAGCACCTACCCGGGCCAAGAACCATAGCCGGGAACCTTTCGTACAAAGCGCTGGAATAAAACACCAGAGAAATCAGTCTTCTTATGTGGAAAGAAAGGAATGTGCCGGAACAAACAGTTGCCCGCTTTGAACAAGTGGTCTTGCCACATATGGACGCAGCCTACAATTTGGCGCGCTGGTTGACGCGCAATGACCATGACGCGGAAGATCTGGTGCAGGAATCCTATCTGCGTGCCTTCAAATTCTTTGGCAGCTTCCAGGGTGCCAATGCTCGGGGATGGCTACTGACGATTGTACGCAATACTTGCTATACCTGGTTTCGAGAAAACCGGCCCCAGGAACTCACCACATCATTCGATGAAAACATACACAGCACAGAGGCCGATCCCTTCGATCCAGAAAAGCTGTTATTGCAAAGCGAAAGCGGCCAGCTAATCAAGCAAGCGATGGAAGAACTCCCTTTGGAATTTCGTGAGGTGTTGACACTGCGCGAACTCGAAGGGTTGTCTTACAAGGAAATTGCCGTCATCGCAGGCATTCCACTCGGTACCGTCATGTCACGTTTGGCACGCGCCCGCAGCCGACTGAAGCAATGCCTGACCAAGCTGGTGAACAAGGAGTGTTAACGTGACCTGCACTGATATCCAAGTTGCCATCCATGGTTATCTAGACGGCGAACTGGATGCCGTGAGAAACCTAGAGATCGAACAGCACCTGCAACATTGCGCGGTTTGCTCACAAACGTACAAGGCGGATCAGACCTTACAAGGGGCAATAAAAACAGGCTCTCAGTATTATCGCGCTCCGGCGCATCTCCGGAAGCGCATTCAGTCTTCCATCCGTCAAGGGGACAAGAGCGAACGGGTCGTTCCGGCGATGCCGTGGCGCTGGCTGGCTGTCGCAGCATCAGTGGTCTTTGTCGTCATCTTAGCTTGGGCTCTGATCCCCAGCGGTCTTGACGGCGAACAACTCGTGGCACAGGAAGTCGTCTCCAGTCATGTGCGCTCCCTTATGGTCGACCATGTGGCCGACGTCATGTCCTCTGACCAGCATACAGTCAAACCATGGTTTACCGGGAAGCTGGATTTCTCACCTCCCGTTAAAAATCTCACAAATGAGGGCTTCCCATTAGTCGGGGGCAGGCTGGATTATCTCGAGAATAGAGCCGTCGCGGCCTTGGTGTACCAGCGCCGGAATCATGTTATTAACCTCTTTATCTGGCCCTCATCACAAGACACACATGTGAAGACGAAAGCACTAGCACGCCAAGGTTATCATCTGGTTCATTGGTCCAAGGCAGGGATGACGTATTGGGTCATCTCTGACCTCAACGACACCGAGTTGCAAGAATTTGTTCGACTGGTGCAGGCCTCTTCGTAACCAGAACTCCTCTCGCTCTCCTCTGCTCCCGTTTGCCTCTGCCCCATAAGTCTCTCATCTGATTCGCCGTCTACTTCTCCTCTGATCGCATTAACCTGAATCCTGCCTTCCTGACGCTTAGCTCAACCATAGGTCTATTGAGACTCCTTCACGAATGATTTTATTCCCGGAAGCGGCATCAAAAGATTGCGGGAATATTTCCCGGAAAGCCGAGTCCTAGGGGTTGAGAGCAAGAGGCAACAACTTCAAAACAAAAGGAGGAACTACTATGAAAGTCGCTCGCATCTTACTACTCGTGGCTGTGTTCAGCCTTCAAGCCGCTGTTGTCAGCGCTGAGAATGCCCGCATCAATATTGTGTCACCCGCCGATAACGAGCGGGTCGAGCGCGGTGAAGAGTATCAGCTGGTCTATGAGGTGACGCCGGGGCCGGGAGGCGATCATTTCCATGTGTGGGTGGATGGTCAACGAGGTCCTGGGATCCACGACGCAAAAGGCGCCTATACACTGCCCAAGTTCAGCACCGTCGGGGAACATGACGTCACGATTAAGGTGGTAGACAAAGGGCACATCCCGACGGGGCCGCAGAAGTCGATCAAGTTGAACGCCCAGTAGGCTACGTCATGCTGAATCTGGTCTATACCGGTGTGCAAATCCTGCACAACTTCGGGGCTGTCGCCGTAGTGGGCAGCCCCGCAGTGGCCTGGTGGTTCGCACGCGATAATCCTGCAGCCCAATGCCGGCTCGCCTGGCTCTTGGTCATAGGGTGGGCGGCACAGGGTGCGAGCGGAGCCGGGTTCGGCATGACAAGCTACTTCCTCAAGGGCCAGCTTCCAGAAATCTCTGGCGTCGCCCTTATTGCTCTAGTCGCAAAGATCGCGTGCGCCACGTGCGGCTTTGCTGTGGGGATCCTCTATTTGAACATGGCCTCCCGGTGGTCCGTCGCCACTCGCCTGAAGGTGTGGCAAGGCATGCTAGCACTGGCGGGAACAGCACTGACAGCGGCCGCCTTTCTGCGCTGGTTTTTATGAGCTATGGGAGAAACAGCGCGGACCACCGGAGTTGGCTGGAGGGAATGTGTGGGGCACGACAAGCTATAGGCTGACACTCTTCCACTTATTTGGTCTGCAGGGTGCGAAAGTGGAGAGGGTCTTTAAGGTTTTGCAACTCTCGGTAATAATAGAGTGCAGTAGGCCGTTTTTTCTTGAATCTCAGCTTTCTTAGAAACGCGATTTCCTCCCCGGTAGCATCGCCGCTGAGCGCAGTAGCCTGAAGAAATTCTTTGAACCCCGGCTCTTCGTCCAAAGGTTCTTCCAGTTCCCTTTGAAGAAATTCAAATTGCTTAACGTGCCCTGTGGCCACTCTGTGGTTTAAGACAATTTGCATAGCAAAAGTGGCGAGGTCGATGTCCCACGATTCAATCAGCGGATCCAAGAAGGAGACGCAGTTTTCTACCGACAGGTTAAAGATAGTTGTATCCAAGAACTCGAGAACGAGGACCCGCATCTGGGCATAACTTCGGTGGCTGAGCCGAGCCACCCGGCGGAGCCAGTGCTCATTTTCCAGTTCTTGTTTAGCGACTCCCTTGACCACGTCCAAAAGTTTTTGGGTGACGAGGCGCTCGAGTTCGCCGAAGGGCTGCTTCTCAAAGATGGCGCGTATCTGTGTTTCTTTGTCAGGGTTGCATTTGGAGAGAATCAACTCTCGGACTTCTTTATACAAGGGGCCGGGTGGGTCCCCCAATTTTCTCTTCAATTGTTCCCTATGCTGGAGGTCAGCGAGCTTCGCAAGCTCACCGCCCGGGAGCTTCAACAATTTGCCGATCTTCTCGTAAAGATCGGTGCGAGTAGGCGCGGGGGGCAGTTTCTTCTGAGTCAGCAGCTGTGAAATGTAGGATTCCGTCACTTGAGCGGCACGTGCCAGAGCTCTCTGCTCAAGACCCAATTCTTCCAGCCGCTGCTTGATCACGAGAGACAGATTCACTGGATTTCCTCCTGTTAACTGTTATTAGTTAATAAGTTGCGTTCATGCAGCAGTATCTCACATTGAGCTTGACAAATACAAGTTAATTAACTTATAGTGGTTAACGAGATGAGAACAAACACTCGCTCTTCAGGTTGTCTGAACCAAGCCAGGTTATCTGAACTCACACCTTAACCGACCCACTGAGGAGGTTGCCATGATTGCTCGAAACGTTACCATGCGTCTGAAAGTCAATAGCGTTGCTGACTTTACCCAGACGCTCGAGAAGGAAGTCCTTCCCCTGCTTCGCAGACAGAAAGGCTTCGAGGACGAGATCACGTTCATCGGACCAGCCGGACGGGAAGCGGTTGGAATCAGTTTCTGGGATAAGCAAGAGAACGCGGAAGCCTATAGCCGCGGAAGTTATGCAGAGGTGTTGAAGGCCTTGGCGAAAGTGCTTGACGGAACGCCTCAGGTTCAAACCTGGGACGTTTGTAACTCGACCGTCCACAAGATCGCTGCTTCCGTAGCAGCCTAAAGTCGACGGTCCTTTCGTTCGAGAGGGAGGGCGGACTTGGCCGCCCTCCCTCTTTGTCCAGCCGAAGGTGAGGGCGCTCGCTGGCTATCCTATCCCTCGCGTTTCCTGATCCCTCCTAACGCGTTCGATTCCCCAGTCTCTGCCGTTCATGACACGCACGTGCTTTATCGCGTGGGGCCTCACGACGAAGCACCAAACCCGTAGGCCCAGACTCTAAAGGAGGTAACTGCCATGAGAACGCATTGGTCCATAAGGCGCACGGTTATCATCGCGGCGCTGGCACTGATCCCGTGGTTCCTTGTTGTGTCAGCAAATGCGGCGGCTCAGTCCCCGGGAGCGGGCACGCCATCGCAGGAGACGAAACAGGCCTTGACGGAGGGGGTTGCCACGGCTCAGGGCACCTGGGTCAACGAGCTTGCAAACTCGCTGAAGAATTACAAGGCGACCTATCCCGCCTCCAATTTTAATGCCTACACAGAGAAATTGAGCAAAGTGAGGACCGCGTTAGACAGCGGCAACAAGGAAAAGGTAAGGGCCGAGATGGGGGTGTTGTTGAAGATGCTGCGCACTCGTGCCCATGGCATCAACAATATTGCTGCGGACGAGCTGTTCAACTATTGGGTGATGGTGACGCCAATCGCCGAGTACAGGATCTCGGTGCCACCGCCCTCGGAGTTTGGAATGCCAAGCCTAGGCCAGCAATAGGCTTGCCCGAGATAAGCTCCCTCCGCAAACCGCCACAGTAGAGCACCTCGAGGTAAAAATGGCTCAAGAACCCTCCCAATCGGTCGCGAACTCTCTCGGCTTCGTGACCTTCGCCAAGTGCTTCTGCATCAATCCGGTCTATATTAATCCGGTCTATGGCGGAGGATACTATAAGAAGCGTAAGGGGTGGGTCCTTATCGACCTGGCCACAAGGGCGGAGACGTACTTCAAGACGTTGCGTGACGCAAAGCATGACCTGATTCGCCTCTACATGGAGGCTGTTCCCAAGACAATGGCAACACAAGGGCGCTGAAGCGCCTGTCTCATTTAATGAGGACCTGCCATGAACGAGACTGAATTGGGCGATTTAATGACCGCGCCAGGCTTTTTCCGGTTCCTGGCCCAACAGGCGAAGTTGGACCCTGAGGAAGTCAAGCGGATCTACCTGCTCGGTATGCCATGGGGGCTCTGGCCGCCCGACCTGGACATAAGTCATGAAGCTGCCGAGGCCGGCGTCGATGTGTTCACGTATCTTGCCGCACTGCAGCCGTTGCTCGACATGGACGCAAAGGAGAAGGAGGCTCAGCTTGCAGCCTACGAGGCCACGCTGACTGGGGGTGCGCCCACGGAGCCGATCCCGGCTGTTCGTGCGCATGTGGAGAAGGTGGCCGCGTTATCGGGAGAAGACGAGGAAACCATTTGCAGCCTCCTCCATGCGCTGTATGCCTATCGCCAGCGTGTCGGCCAGTTGTCTATAGAGAAGGTCCATCAGTTTACGTCGAGACACAAGATGGAGCAGGAGAAGGCGGCTTCCATCGCGAAACTTCAACGCGTCATGGTCGCGGAGATTGAGCAACGCAAAAGCCTCCTGTAGGACAGTGACGCTGCCTCGGGGGCTTCGTTTCCGGAGATGCTGTCTTCCGTGCATCGGAGGTGACCAGTGGAACTGGTGATGTGGATTGTCATAGGGATTGTCGCGGTTTTAGGGTTTATCGTCTTAGTGCCGGTGCTCGTGGTCGGAACCTGGTATGTTGTCATCACCGTGATCATGGGATTGGCTGACGGAGCCATATGGTTGCTGGATGAGGGGTGGAGGACGATACGCGGCCGAAAGAGTCGAGCAGAGGCGCAAACGAAACTGCCTTTCGGACTCGGAGATGCAAACGGCGAGAAACAACCCATTCCAGTGGTGATTGCTACCCGAACGGTCACCGCTGAAGGTTGATACTCACCCGGTTGCCATTCTCGCAGACCACGGGAGTGCCGCCTGGACGTAGGCGCTCCAACTACGAAGAGTAGGACGAGTATGGAGGCAAATTATGCTACGGTTAGAGAGAGAGAAAAAGCAGCAAGTTCTGACGCAATCAGTGTCATCCCCCGATGATCTACAGGAGAAGATCGCCAGGCGGGCTTACCAACTCTACGAAGAAGGGGGCTTCCTGAACGGAAATGAGATGGATCATTGGCTTAAGGCGGAAAGAGAGATCCTGAAGGAGAGGCCATCAGCCTAGGTTTGTCTCGCAGTTTTGCGGATAGTGCACGCCGGGCTCTCCCTGCTGGAATACGAGGAGTAGGAACGATGCCGGTCTATGAATACGGGTGTGAGGCGGGCCACCGCTTTGAAGTGACCCAAAAATTCAGCGATCGCCCCATCACCGCGTGTCCAACCTGTGCCCAGCCGGTCTCGAAGCTGATTTCGGCGCCGGCGATCATGTTCAAGGGGTCCGGTTGGTACGTCACGGACTATTCGGACAAACTCAAGCAGCCGACTGCGGAGAGAAACTCAGAGAGCACCACCAGTCCAAAGAAAGACGGCTCGGAGAAAGAGGCCGCTAATCCGGCATCCCCTCTAGCAGCTCCTGCGCCAGCACCCTCCCCGTAAAGGCAAGACGGAGAACGTCGCGACAGGATTGTATAGCTTCAGAAAACAAAGGGAGGCTTATCACATGTTTATGTACTTGCTTTTGCTTCCAATCTTAATCGGATTTCCCATGGGAGGGTTAGCTCAATTTACTGATAAAGGCGATAAGGTTGAGGTGGAGAAAGGGATCAAATTATGTTCTAACATTGCAATGGAAACGGCAAAGGGGTCTCTAGATCCACGCCGTGTATCCTGGAGAGTGACAAGCAAAATGCGATCAAATGGCACTCAGACTGTAGCCGCTTTTGTCCATGAAAAAATTTATGATAGCAAGAGTGGCGATACAAGGAGCAAGGAGAGCTTATATCAAGAGGATTATGCCACTTTCTTTAAAAGAGACCCAGAGCATAAGGGGATGCTTCTCATGATCAGTCCACAAGATGGCAGAGTCGAAGCTATCGTTGAAGTTTGCAAGAAAAAGAATTAGTTTGTTCGTGCACCTCAAGGTGTGTGAAAATTGATCCTCAACTGAATCAAGGGATTAGTAGCTAGCTCTTCACAGCTGTTGTGCCCCACTTAGAATTTGGACAGGGAAAGTGAGTGGGAGGGTTGATGATGACGATCCCTGAACACACCAACACCCCTTCCGGCTCGCGGCGTAGCTTCTTTACGCGGATGATCGGCGCAGCAGCCGGCCTGATCGGGATCAGCCTGGCGGTGCCGTTGAGCGTTTACGTGGCCTCGCCCGCGCTCAAGCGGCGTGAGCGCCGGTGGTTGGACGCCGGGCCGGTGAGCGATCTGCCCGTCGGCGAGCCGACCCAGCGCGACCTGATCATGACGGTCGCCGACGGCTACATGGAGACGGCGGCCGTCAAGGGTGTCTGGGCGCTGCGCCGGGCGACGAACGAGGTCACGGTCTATTCCCCCATCTGCACGCATCTTGGCTGCGGTTTCCGGTGGGACGGCGGAGAGAAGAAATTCAAGTGTCCCTGCCACGGCAGCGAGTTCGATCCTGACGGGAGGGTCGTCGGAGGCCCGGCTCCCCGGCCGCTGGACCGCCTGCCGGTCAAGATCGAGAACGGCCGCCTGCTGGTGCAGCACAAGGAATTCAAGTCCGGCACCAGGCAGCAGATTGAGATCTGATGCTCTCCCGGCTTTACGCATGGCTGGACAGCCGGCTCAAGCTGCAGCCGGTCAAGGAGACATTGCTCGACGAGCCAATCCCTGGGGGCGCGTCCTGGATCTACGTCTTCGGCTCGGCCACGCTCTTCCTGTTTCTCCTCCAGGCGATCACGGGGGTGTTCCTGGCGGTCTACTACGCGCCGACTCCCGACCACGCCTACGACAGCATTCGCTACATCGAAACGCAGGTCTTGTTCGGCCCCTTCGTGCGGGGCCTCCATCACTGGGGCGCCTCCGCCATGGTGGTCGCCATCGGCCTGCACATGCTTCAGGTCTTCCTGTACGGCGCGTACAAGCCGCCACGCGAGGTGATGTGGATGGTCGGCGTCCTGCTCCTCCTGCTCACGATGGGGTTCGCCTTCACCGGCTACCTGCTGCCGTGGGACCAAAACGCATACTGGGCGACCCAGGTGGGGATCAACATGGTCGGCAGTGTGCCGGTGGTGGGCACGTTTCTTGTGAAGGTCATGCGCGGCGGGGACGCGCTTGGCGCCCTGACGCTCTCCCGCTTCTTCGCGGTCCATGTCCTGTTCCTGCCCGCCGCGATCATGGCGCTGATCGCGCTGCATATGTTCATCCTGCGCAGGGTGGGTCCGGCCGGTCCTTGGTCCGGCGGGTGCGAACGCCGCTGCAAACCAGGCGACGCGTCCCTGCGACAGGGCAGGCGGGCCGCCTCGCCGGAGGAGCGTCCGCCCATCGAAGGGCGCGTCCATAGCAGCGAGCCCTTCTATCCGCGCCAAGTCTTCATGGATGCGGTGGTGATGCTCGGCGTCTTCGGGGTCGTGGTGGCCCTCGCCCTCTTTGTGCCCTTTCCCCTCACGGACAAGGCGAATCCGTCCGACCACAGTTTCATCCCGGTGCCGGAATGGTACTTCCTGTTTTACTACCAGTTCCTCAAATACATGGAGGGTCCCTTTCTGGGGCCGATCGCCACCTGGGTGATCCCCGGCGCCTTCATCGCGCTGCTGCTCGCGTTGCCGTTCCTAGACCCTCATCACGAGCGGGCGCCCGCGTCCCGACCGCTGGTGATCGGTGTGGGGGTAGCGTTTCTGGTCGGCGTCTTCGTCCTGATCGGGCTGTCCCTTCGCGATCTCCAGGCCATGAAACGGACCGACCCGGCCGTCGCTGCTGGGAGGGCCCTGTTTGAAAGATTGCAGTGCACCAGTTGCCATCGGATCCACGGCGAGGGCGGTGCCATAGGGCCGGACCTCTCCTACGTCGGGGATCACCGCGACCGCGACTGGCTGATCAAGCACTTCCGCGATCCCCAATCCACCTCGCCGGGGTCGATCATGCCCAAGTTTCCCCTGAAGGAGCAGGAACTCAACGATCTCACGGCGTACATGCTGAGCCTCAGGAAAGGAGTGTAAGCCGCTAAGCTCGGTCCATCGGTCGAACTGTTTCCGTTCCAACGCCTAAGGATGGGCCTCAACGCGACTTGATTTCAGCAATCTGGTCATTTAGAGTGCCTTAATCGGCTGAATCATTCCCTGTTAATTCCCTGTTCTCTGGTCCAGCAAGCCACGGGAAAAGGGTCCGTCGTGGCGGACCCGGGGTGAGCACGGGAAGGGGCGCGGCGGGGGTACCCGTTGCTCATGGTTGCAACGGGTACCGTGGGTTCGAATCCCACCCTCTCCGCCATCGTTAGCAGACATGCTTGGAAGAACAGGAAAGGGGCCGGGCCCTGTGCAAAAGGAACCTTTGAACCCCGCCAGGTCCGGAAGGAAGCAACGGTAAGGAGGCCCTCCTTTGTGCCGCAGGATCACCTGGCCCCGGTTTCTTGAAGACGTTAACCGTTCTACGTTAATCGTTAAACGTAACGTCCATACTTTTTTGCCGATTAACGATTAACGTTTAACGTATAACGACGTATGGAATACCAAGTCTCAGCCCGCAAGCACCGTCCGATGACCTTCGCCGAGGTCACCGGGCAGACGCACGTCGTCCGGACCCTCACGAACGCCCTCGCCTCGGGGCGCACCGCCCACGCCTACCTGTTCTCCGGCATGCGCGGCGTCGGCAAGACCACTATGGCCCGCATCCTGGCGAAGGCCCTCAATTGCGAGAAAGGGCCAACCCCGACGCCTTGTCTCGCCTGCGTGAGCTGCCGGGAGATCGGCGCCGGGATGTCGTTCGACGTGATGGAGATCGACGGCGCGTCCAGCAACAGCGTGGACGACGTCCGCGAGATGCGTGAGACCGTCAAGACCGCGCCGGCGCACGGCCGGTACCGCGT
>VBOF01000076.1 GCA_005877855.1 Nitrospirota bacterium
GCCGTGGCGTTCGGCGGCAAGCGTGTCGAAGCCGACCAGCTCATGATCCTGCTGGGCGCGGTCCCGCACCAACTGCTCCGCGGCGTGCTGGAGGCGGTCCTGGCGCGCGACGCCGCGGGTGCGCTGAAGGCGCTGGCCGCCGTGCAGGATCACGGATGCGATGTCCGTCAATTCTGCGGCGAGCTCATGGAACACGTCCGAAATCTATTGGTGG
>VBOF01000077.1 GCA_005877855.1 Nitrospirota bacterium
GCTGGAGAACGGAACGGCCACGCCGACGGCCGCGCAGCTTCGGCTGGAGCGCGAAGCGACGAGGGAGCGCCATCTTCGCGATGAAGCCCTCGCCAACCCGCTCGTTCAGGAAGCCCTCTCGGTCTTCGGGGGCGAGGTCAAGGAAGTGCGGCACAGCCGTGCCCCGCTGAAGCCGGAAGGCGAGGCCGGGAGATGATCACAGGACACGGGTA
>VBOF01000078.1 GCA_005877855.1 Nitrospirota bacterium
GGCGCGCGAGATGGTGGCGGAAGAAATGAAGGGAATCACCGGGGGGCTGCAAATGCCCGGGCTCTTCTAACGTCCTCTAGCGATGGACCGCAAAGGCATCCTCGAAGACCTCGTGCAAGAACTCACCAGCCTGCCCGGGATCGGTCGAAAGACCGCCCAGCGCCTGGCCTTTCACATCCTCAAGCAGCCGCGTGAGGACGCGGAACGGCTGGCCCGCGCCGTCCTGGCGGTCAAGGAACGGTTGGGGCTTTGCCGCCAATGCCGTAACCTCGCCGAGGGGGAGCTCTGCGACATCTGCCGAGACCCCGCGCGGGATGCGACCCGCGTGGTAGTCGTGGAGGACGTCACCACGCTGCACGCCTTCGAGCGGACCGGCGGGTACAAGGGGCTCTATCACGTGCTGGCCGGGGCGCTCTCGCCGTTGGACGGCGTGGGCCCGGCCGACATCAAAGCGCAGGACCTCGTGGACCGACTTGCGCGGGGCAAGGTCGAAGAGGTCATCATCGCCACATCCCCGACCATCGAAGGCGAGGCGACGGCCATCTATCTGTCGCGACTGATCAAGCCGATGGGCATCCGGATCAGCCGCATCGCCTGCGGCGTGCCGGTGGGAGTGGACCTCGAGTATGCCGATGAAGTGACCTTGCTGAAGTCGCTCGACGGCCGCTGCGCAATTTAGCTACTTCACAGTTTTCTTCAGCGCCTCGATTCGCTTCTTGGCCGTCTCGATGCGCTCTTTTTCCCCGGGAGTGTTTTCCACGTACGCCAGATAGTTCTCATAGGCCGTGAGGGCGCGGCGCGGCTGTGTGTCCTCGATGGCCTCCGCCAGATTGAAATGGGCGTCCGCGTAATTCGGGCGCAGCCCGATGGCGGTGTGATAGGCCTCCGCCGCCCGCGCCTTGTCTCCCATGAGCGCGTAGACCTTGCCCAGATGGTTGACCACCTCCGGGATCGACGGCCGGATCTTCAACGACGTCTCGATGGCGGCGGCGGCCTGCGGCAGCAGTCCCTTGTCGCGGTACGCCAGACCCAGGCGGTGATGGGCCTCGGCCTGATAGAGAGGCTCGCTCAAGCCGATCGTGATCGCGCGTTGGTAGGCCTCGACGGCCACATCGTTCTCCTTCTGCCCGCACAGGCCGAAGTGGGCCACCTCGCCCTTCGCGAAGTGCTGCCTGGCGATGTAGTCCCGGCTCTCGCTGTCGGCCGGGCCGTAGGTGGCCCGCGGCTGCCCTCCCGTGTGGAGGTGAATCTTCGTCAGGAATTCCGGCTTGTATGGTGAGAGCAGCGGGAGGTATGGCGTAAGCATGCTGGAATCGAGATAGAGGCTCTGTCGCTCTCCTTTCGGAATCGTGATGGCACGCGTGCTCACGCGCTCGCCCTGGTCGCCGTACAGACGACCGGAGCGCAGGCCGGCGGCGCGCCCGGAGACTTCGGCGGGGAGGAGAAAGTCGGTCGGGACCTGCTTGGCGAGCCAAGCCGTATAGTCGCGCTGGGAGGCGAGGTCGAGTCCTTCGAAGAGAATCCCGATGTAGCCGATCAGGAGGCCGCGGTCGTCGAAGAACAGGTGGTACTCGCTTTCGCGGCCGGCGGTAGGGCGGTCGACCGTGATCTCCTCGCCCACTCCCCACGAAGCCCGTTCGGTCCGGTGACTGGCTTCGTGCATCAGGACGGTCTCGCGGCGGTCACAGAGATTCCACGCGGGCACCGGGAGAAGGCGGGGGTTGGTGGGGGTCTGCCCTGGGGCGCCCGGCGGTCCCCCGCCGCAGGCGATCAGAAAAAAAAGGCTTCCCGCATTCAGCAGGGCCAGGACTACCTGGTGAATGCGGGAAGCCAGAGAATGCGGAGACGGCTGCGGCCGGCTCAGGTCAATACGAGGAGGACGACCATTGCGCGCCGAAGGATGGCCAGCTGTAGCGGTACCGTCTGAAGTCCCTCCGGTATAGCTCATCCTGGTTGGTGTAGCCGAAGAGCTCCGAGTCCAGAGCAAACAAATTATACATGGTTTGGTTAATGAGCAAATCGGCCGCGACCCCGACAGGAGTGAGGAGGAACGCGACGATCCGCAACGGGAACCCGCCGTCCCAGTCCCTTGTGATCAATCCTTCATCCTGGCCCACCGCTAGGTCGATGGGGCGTGGCGTGGGATAGAAATCAATGGCGGCGCAGGCAGACAGACCCAATGCGATGACCAGCAGGACTGCCATCAAGCTTCGTGCGAGAAACATGTCCAGCCTCCCTTCCATGAGACAGTCATTAGTGGCAATGAGTGTACCAAAAGACAAACTGACTGTCCAGGAGAAAATCTCTGGGGTCTATCCGGAAAGTACACAAGATATGAAAATGTTGGACATCTAGGCCTCCTGGCTCGGCATGGTGGGCGATACAGGTTTTGAACCTGTGGCCTCTTGCGTGTGAAGCAAGCGCTCTCCCACTGAGCTAATCGCCCACTCCGAATCCGCAGCAAGGCATGAACGGTAGCACAGCGTTTCCGCGCAGTCAATCGCGGGCGCCGCTAGAGGATCTGCAACACGCAACACTTGAGGTACTCGCTTTCGGTCAGCCCGAGCAGGATCGGGTGGTCGCGGCCCTGTTGCCCCCGCGCTACCAGCCTGACCGTCCGGCGGACATCCCGGGCGGCGTCCCAGAGCATGCGGCGAAACAGTTCGGCGGAAAGGTGATAGGAGCAGGAGCAGGTGACCAGAAACGCGCCGGGGCGGAGAAGCCGCATCGCCCGGAGGTTGATCTCCTTGTAGCCGGCCAGGGCTTCCGGTATCCGGTTGTGCGCCGCTGTTTCGTTCGGCCAGGGCGGTCGCCTGCTTGATCGCAGCTGGCGACTGATCGATCCCGGTGACGCGGGTGGCCCCGTACCGGGCAGCATGGAGGCCCCACAGCCCCACGTAGCAGAAGCAGTCCAGCACGGCTGCCCCGCCAGCCATCCGTTCGATCAGGGGGTAGTTGTCGACCTGGTCGAGAAAGAGGCCCGTTTTTTGCCCCTCCAGGAGATCAACCGCCACGTCCAGACCGTTGATCGTCACGATGGGTTCGGGCGGGATCTGCCCGCGGATGGCAGCCCGTTCCCTGGGGAGGCCTTCCCGCTCGCGCATCGTCGAATCGTTGCGGGCCACGATCGTCCGCGGGCGCAGGACCTCTTCGACGGCCGCGAGGATGAGATCGCGGCGCCGGTCCATGCCGGCGGTCAGGAGTTGGATCGCCACCGCGTCGCCGTAGCGGTCCGCGACCAACCCGGGCAGGCCGTCGGCTTCTCCGTGGACGACCCGGTAGACGGACCGCTCGCCCATCA